>CAJUQU010000241.1 GCA_910588595.1 uncultured Lachnospiraceae bacterium
AATCGGAGAAATAGACAAGTCAAGATGCGTCAGTTATTTTTCTACAGTTCCTTAATAACTTATAATCTGATAAAAACTGGTGTAGGTGTGAATTGTAACCGATCAGATCCATGCTCACCTGATCCCCCGCTCGTCCATGCACTCGAATCTTGTCCCATCATCGAGAATTGTGATGGTGATGTTGCGGCTGCTGTATTTTTTCGCGGCGGCGTGCAGCAGTTCCGACATGTCGCTCTCTGTCATCTGCAGTATTTCATCAATATCCGACGACGCCCAATAATCCTGTATCTCACGCATCATTTTGCCGATCTGTCCGTCGCGCTCCCCGATGGTGACTTTTTCCTTGTCCGCAATATGATAGGAAAAACAGTAATCCAGCGAACACCATGCCATACCGTAACCGTTCTGTGCAGATTCCTCTCTGCCGGACAGATAGACGTTGGTGCAGATATCCTGCTCTGGTTCGTTCTTTGTAATGCTTCTGACATACTCCGCATTTTCCATGTTGGAAAGCCATGTCGTCAATTCCACAAAGGATCGCTCCTCCTCTGTCAGCGCAGCGCGGTAATCGCCCAGTCCATGATCCTCGCTGATCCTGTCCATCCGCTCGTAATTGTTATTGCACCAGTCGAGATATTCCGCATTGAAATCCGCGACGGTTCTCTGCTGGTAATCTGCTGTTTTCAGGGTGAAAAGACTCCGGTAATCCTCCTCTGTGGCAGGCGTCGTCCTCCTGATCTCCTGAAACTCATTTCTATGCTCATCTGTCACCGCCTGGCGCCTCTCGGTGATCTCCGCCATCTCCTGCGCGTTGGCTTTGCGCAGTCCGACAATCTTATGATCCTCATATAGCACAACGAGCTCGATTGCATCTGCGGCATAGATATCCTCCCCGATCCCTGCGTGCTCCGAGATCCAGACGTTTTTTTCCTCGTCGTAGATCCCCCGCACCTCCGTCCCATCGAAAAACATTTTGTAATCATCCGTATCCCAGTCATAATCATATGTCAGCCCAAAGGGCACGTAGGGCGCCATCATCTCATCCCACTCGTCACGCCGCTCTTTCTGCCAGTCTTCCATCTCATCGACTGCCACACCGTTCAGCGGCGCATACTTATATTCTATACCCACATGCAACCGGTCACTCTGATATGTCATTGTAATATTCTGAATGCACTCATCAATGTGCACCTTCATGAATTCCTCGTCGCGCAGTTCCCCGACAAACAGCCCCTGCAGGATATTTCCCATCTCCTCCTCTATCATGCGGCGCGCTGAGATGTACTCGCCTATGGAAAGACTGTCCGGATCCAGAATATCAAGTGTGACTGTATATTCCAGTGAGGCGTTTTCTGACGCGCTGATAAAATCGGTGACTGTGTTCCCCCCAAAACAGATCGTCTGCTGCCCTGACATGACCGGTCCGAACACATTGTACAGGAAATCATATGTCTCCTTGCTGTCCGTTCCTTTCATGGTCTCATACCTTGCATATATCGTCTCATCCCGGAAAAAACGGTCTATGATATCACTGTACTGTTCTGTGTCCGTCAATTTCCTCACCTTGTCCCGGTACTCCGAGATGGTCATATTCTCGCAGCCGTCAAGTCTGAGTGCGAGCAGCATTTTGTATTCCTCCTCCGAAAAGCCCGTACCCGACGATGACGCCGCTGTGCTTTCCTTTTTTCCAGTGTTTTTGTTCTCTGCCGCAGATGTGGCAAACGCCATCGTCACACTGATGACCAGAATGGCTGCCGCGACTACTGCGGGCGTGGATTTCTTTTTCATTTTCATGATCGCTGTGATCCTCTCTTCCATTGCGTTCTTTCCGATCTTCGATAACAGTCCGCTGCAAAGCGGTGCAACGCCGCTTCTGTCTGCCTCCATCCGGATCAGCATCATCGCGTATGCCGATCTGGACGATTCTCCCATGCGGCGCACAACACTCTCGTCACAGGAGATCTCCACATCCCGGTTAAAAAACAGCCACATGATCCACACCATCGGATTGAACCAGTGGATGCAGAGCGCGCATGTGACCAGCAGTTTTGTCAGCGCGTCAAAACGGCAGATATGCACATACTCATGTGTCAGGACATACTGCAGCTGCTGCGCATTTTCCCAGTCCGTGCTTTTGGGCATCAGTATGACAGGGTGAAAAATACCGTATGTCAGGGGCGTTGAAATTCTGTCCGACTGCCTGACGCTTGTGCCGCGGTGCGCTCCCAGCCGTTTCATCACAGATACCAAAGCATTCCGCTCAGACGATCCCGGCTTCTGAAAACTGCCCGGTCTCTGCTGCAGCCATCCCTGCACAAAGTCATTTTCAACCGGGAGCGAAGCCTGGAACTCGAACCGACAGCGCAGATAGGACACTGCAAAATACAGCGCGCAAGCCAGAAAACCAGTCAGCCAGATCACGGAAAACAGCCGGCGAGACTGCCATACCCGTTCCCATAAATACTGCATTCCGCTCTGCAGTGTCTGCGTGGAGATGACACTGCTGTCAGTTTTTTTAGTTGTGCTGTATTTTGCATCATAAATGACATTTGTGTCATCTTTTTGTGTCGATTGGATCGTTTTGCCAAAAATGACACTTGTGTCATTTATTTGCGCTGATTGGGCTGATCTGTCAGAACTGACACCTGTGTCATTTTTTTGTGCCGGGCGATCAGCCGCATTCGTCAGATTACTTTTATCGACCTTGTCCTCTGATCCATTTTCAGTATCATCGATGGCTGCTTTGTCAGTTCTGTTTTCAGACCGGCTGCGCTGTTCCCCGTCTGTCGGCACGCTGCTCCTTTCCGGCAATATCGCCATACGATCACCGTTCATCGCGCCGTACTGCCCCATATCAGCGTCCGTCAAACCGTCTGTGTCCGAATGCATGTCGATACCATAATCTTCACCGCGCTCTGTGAGTGAAGCCTGCTCCGACAGCTCCTCCCCCGGCAGCGTCCCTGACACATTTCGCTGTGCCAGCGAGTAAACGCTCAGCTCCGACGGGATCGAAAACGGCACCAGCAGTCTCATCAGCACGATCCCCCACAAGATCAGAAATGTCTTTTTCGGCAGTCGGTTGACCGCCAACGCGCGTATGATGATCACCGCCGTGATCATGACTGCCCCGGCAAAACTCATCTGCAATAAACTCATATTTCCCCTCCTCCCATATGCAGTCTGCCGAAATCGGCAGACACTGCGACAAGATACCAGCTCAATCCGCTCCGTACGTCTCGACGATCCGCTTCAAGCTTTCGATCTGCTCGGAGGAGAGCTTCTTCCTGCCAAGCAATGCCGCGAACAGCTTATCCGCAGAACCGTCGTATACCTTGTCGATCAGCTCATCCGTCTCCGCCTCCTGCACCTTTTCCTTCGGGATCAGTGCATGACACATGAAATTCGGCTCTGTGCGCTCGATCGCGCCCTTTTTCATGCACCGTTTGATCAGCGTGTACGTCGTGTTCTTGTTCCAGCCAAGCTCCCTGTTGAGTATGTCCGCGACGTGCTTTGCCGGCACATCGCCGTCCCTCCACAGCACGTTCATCACCTTTAACTCGGAATCAAACAGCTTTGTTGTGTCCTCATTCATAAACAACCCTTCCTTTCATAAGACTACAGTAGTATCTGTTAATAGACTACTACAGTCTTATGTTTTTGTCAATCCCTAAAGCACAATTTTTTGCACTGTGGTAAAATCTTCCTCGAAGAAACTGCGCTCCGTGGTCTGTTCGCTCACTATCCGGCTGTTTGCGGCTGGTTTGTTGCGCTCCGGCGAAAGTCTCTCCTCATTGCTTACAACACCACGGAAGCTTTTCAAGATGCCAGAAATAAGCGCAAAAAAACAGGAAACCCTCTCCTGATCTCCTGTCTTAGTGTGCCGTTAAATGCAGCGGCAGTTATTCCGTTTTCTTTTGGCTGCAATCCTGCAAACCGGGAGCTCGTTGGCACAGTTACTGCCTTTGAGCTAGTACTCCATCCGGTCAGAAATTAGCATCGTGAACTGCCTGGTTCGCACCATTGCGTCGTTAAAATTTCTAGACGATGCCACCGCATCGCCTTCGAAATTTTGCCTAGCACTGGCACGAACCATGCAGTCCACAACTCTAATTTCTGTCTGGATGGAGCACTAGAAAAGCAGCAATATTATCCGGTGTTTCAATATCAATGCACACCTGCTCGGCAAGCTGCTCCACCGAGGCATCCGGATTTCTGTACAGGGCACTCTCCAAGCTCTCTATGACTCTGGGCAGATATTTGGGAGCATTCCCTCTGGAGAGGAATATCTTCAAAACCTCCTGCAGCAGGCAATAGGAAATTTTTTCCGGAACCACGCCCTCTATCAATGCCGGGCAGCTTATCTTGAAATTGTCCGTAAGCTTTTTCACAATATCCCTGCTCAAAAGCATTCCATATTTTTTTCTTATCTCCTGTCCGAAAGTACGGATTATATGCTCCAAAGTGGTGTCGTCTATCACTTCCACCTGCTCATCGTATACGACTCTGTCATAAATCGTCACCATGAACTCCCGGGGTCTCAACTGCAAATCATCCCGAATTCTTACCGTGGGAAGCCAAAATCCTTCCTTTGACATCTGCATTCTCTCTGCAGTCATCAATTCTGCATATGGAGAATCTGTAAAAACCTGAACCAAATCTACACCGAAGATAATCGCTGCCGGATCCAGGCAAATCCCTAAATTTCGTAAAATAACATCCTGTGTTTTGGCATCATTGTCTTCAGTAAAATTCTTGTAATCCAGCCCCAACAGCAAATCAGAACTCACATTCAACAGCCTGCACAGATCACTCAGGATGGAAATATCCGGCAGCCCCTGACCTCTCTCCCACTTAGAGATCGCCTGAGGTGTTACGCCCATCCGCAAAGCCAGTTCCTCCTGCGTCAAGTTGGCGTTTTGCCTGATGCTCAATATTTTCTTTCCGAAATTCTCTGTGTTCATAAGTTTCCTCCTCGAACCTTACCAATCCCGCTTTCTAATATCAAGCTATCACACAACTTCACAAAAGTAAAACAACACGCTGTTTACTTTCTACTCAACATCTTGTAAAAGCAGACAATCAAACGATTTCATCAGCTGATCTGAACGCTTCCGCTTTCTCCTGAAAAATCTCATTTACCCTTTCCATTGATATGCTTTCCTGTCCGGCATACCGGAGCATCTCTGCTATTTGCTCCGCAATATAACGTTCTGGCGTTTCCTTTGTGATGCTGATAAAAGTTTTCACGTTTTGCTGATTCTTTGGAAAATTGGGCAGTTCTCTTAACAGTTGTTCCATAGAAATGTCCGTAATAAAAAGTTCTTTTGCACCTGACTGATATAAAACATCCAAAAGTGCTTTCTTTTCCACGTCTGTAATTTCTTTTGGCACACACACAGAAACAGGTTGTTTGATGAGCGGCTTTTTTCCCCATGCCTTTTGTAAAAGAGAACGCATCAATTCTACTGCTGCCGTATAATCTGCAATCATCCCCCTGCGCAATGGAGATATGACCTCAATATTCTCCTGCGGGTTCCTGAGCATATCCTCCGCATCATTTCCTGTCGCCACCACCTTTTTGCTTATCGTATCAAACGCTAACAAAGATTTTTCCTTTACTACAACTCCCCTGCCCTTGATATAGATTACAATATCCGCCGTCTCAAACAGATCCATGCTTGGCTCCTCCATTTATTGTCAGTCGTCCCTTCATTCAAAACTATAACGCTTCGCCATTTTCAATTTTTTCAACCGATAGCACAACAGCGTAATACAATGAATATTCCTTCTTTTATGATTTTGATCCGGGACGATTACCTTTAGGTGATCTATCCACAGGCTACCCTTCAGCTACTCTTGCTCTATGTTTCCTTTTTGTAGTTTTTATTGTCACATTGGATCGATCGTGTGAAAGATACGTTTTACTCTGCCTTCCATGTATATAAATCTGAGCTGCAAACGCAGATCGACCAGTTCTCCTCCAGAGGTAAGGTCATACTCTGCATCAAAACCTTCGGGGCGCTCATAAAACTCCACTTTATGATGGTACTCATATTGAGGGTGGAAATTGCAGGGAACACCGTACTCATCGAACGTATCAAAATCGTTCATGTCCAATGTACCCTGAATACACTCCCGAATCACCTCTGTATCATCCCACTCCATTTCATCCACGCAGGATGGCAGATCCTCGTATCTTTTTTCGTGAAGGACATGGAGAATGTCCTTGATCGTCTGAATGGCTAATTCTTTATCCTGCTCTGTCATCAAAATACCTCCTAACATAAATTTCAAATGTGACTGCTTCATTTATTATATAGTAGTTTACAAGCTTTTGCAAAAGATATCTGTTTTTTCAGCATTATCAAGCAACTGTCCAGCCTTCATCAATTTCAGATTTACAAGCAGCCTTCCGGCTCTGCCATTTCCATTAGCTTATGTCAAAGATCGGAAGAGCACACGTCTGAACTCCAGTCACTGACAACCATCTCG
>CAJUQU010000242.1 GCA_910588595.1 uncultured Lachnospiraceae bacterium
AACCTACAATCCAGATCACTACAGCATTTCCTGTGCAGCCAGTCAGGATTATGAGGGATTTTACGAGGAGGAGATCTCCTACCGTGATCTGATGGCATATCCGCCGGCGGCGCACATGATGGCGGTGCTCGTGCTGTCAGAGGATGCACTGACCGGAGCGGAGCATGCGAGGGAGCTGGTGGAACAGGCAAAGAGGTTCTCTGGCGACAGGAAACCTGTACTGATCGGACCGACGGAGGCTTTGATCGGTAAGATCAGCGATGTGTACCGCTATGTCTTTTATGCCAAGCACAGGGATTATCAGGTGCTGACCGGGATCAAGGATGCACTGGAGCGGTTGATCCATGAGAGGCAGTGGAACGCAGACAGCGTACAGTTTGATTTTGATCCGATGAATCATTATTAGATAAAATATTTTGATAAAAGATATAAAAATAGAAAGGAAAGAAAAAGTTATGGCAATCAGAACAATCAGAGAAATGGGAGATCCCGTTTTGAATAAGGTTTCAAAGGAAGTGAAGGAGATCACACCGAGAGTGCAGGATCTGATCGATGACATGTTTGAGACGATGTATGAGGCGAACGGTGTCGGACTTGCGGCGGTGCAGGTGGGCGTGTTAAAGAGGATCGTCGTGATCGACACGACAGGGGAAGATCCGTTGCTGCTCATCAATCCGCGCGTCGTGGAGACCAGCGGCGAGCAGACAGGAAATGAGGCATGTCTGAGCGTGCCCGGAAAAACGGGTTCCGTGACAAGACCCAATTATGTCAAGGTGGTCGCGCAGGACGAGGACCTGTACGAGTTTGAGGTGGAGGGCGAGGAGCTGCTTGCGAGAGCACTGCTCCATGAGATCGAGCATCTTGACGGTCATCTGTTTGTGGAAAGAGTGGACGGACCGCTTCTGGATGTGGAAATGGCGGACGAAGAAGCGTGAAAAAGCTATATGCAGAAGTTTGTTCATATACAGACAAAGCTCGTTTTGTAGTGTAATGCATACGTGGAGGTACTGAAATGAAAATAGTTTATATGGGAACGCCTGACTTTTCGGTAGGTGCGCTCGAGGCGATCATCAGGGCGGGGCATCAGGTGGCTGCTGTCGTGACACAGCCTGACAAGGCAAAGGGAAGAAGTGCTCAGATGCAGTGTTCGCCTGTCAAGGAGTGTGCTCTCAGGTATGGGATACCGGTGTTTCAGCCTGTCAGGATCAGGACGCCGGAGGCGGTCAGGGAGCTGGAAAAGTATGAGGCGGACGTCTTTGTCGTGGCTGCTTTTGGCCAGATCCTGTCAAGGCAGATCCTGGAGATGCCAAGATATGGCTGTATCAATATCCACGCCTCACTGCTGCCAAAGTACAGGGGCGCAGCGCCGATCAATCAGTGCATCATAGACGGGGAGAAGGAGACAGGGGTCACCATCATGCAGATGGACGCCGGGGTTGATACCGGAGACATACTTACGCAGAAAAAGGTTATCCTAGAGGATAAGGAGACAGCACAGACACTGTTTGACAAGCTGGCACAGGCGGGCGCGGATCTGATTGTGGAGACGCTTCCTATGATCGAGAGAGGTGAGATCACGCCTGTAAAGCAGGATGAAAGTCTGGCAAGCCATGTGAAGATGATGGACAAAGCGATGGGAAAGATCGACTGGACGCAGGATGCAGTGTGCATCGAAAGGCTCGTCAGAGGGCTGAATCCGTGGCCGAGTGCGTATACTTTCTGCAAAGGTAAAAGTGTCAAGATCTGGAGCAGCGATGCGCTGACTGGCGATACAGACAGCACAGCACTGCCTGGAACGATCACTGCGGTCGCGAAGGATTCGTTCGACGTGGCGTGCGGCAGAGGGATCCTGAGGATATACGAGCTGCAGCTGGAGGGGAAAAAGCGCATGGATGCAAAGAGTTTTCTGCTCGGCAGCCAGTGGAAGGCAGGAATGCTTTTGGGGTAGTCTTCTATTTGACGCTTTGTGTGTTTTTTATTAGTTTATTGTCTTAGTTTATTGTCGTGAAGGAGGTTGGCATTATGCCTTATCTTGGGTTTTATTTTGATCCGACATATATATTGGTATTGATCGGTGCGGTGCTGAGCATCATTGCGTCCGCGCGGGTAAATTCCACATTCAACAAGTATGCGCGCGTGCGGAGCATGTCAGGCATGACAGGTGCGCAGACTGCCGAGGCGATCCTGCGCAGCAGGGGGATCTACGATGTGCAGGTGGAGCATATCAGGGGGAATCTGACAGACCACTACGATCCATCGAAAAAGGTCGTGCGTCTCTCCGACAGTGTATACAGTTCCACGTCAGTGGCTGCGATCGGTGTGGCTGCGCATGAGTGCGGTCATGTCATGCAGCACCACGAGGGTTATGCGCCGCTCAATATCAGGACGACACTCGTCCCGGCAGCGAATATCGGCTCGAAGATCGGGATACCGATCGTGATACTGGGATTGATCCTGGGGAGCAATTCCGTGCTGATCAACATCGGTATCTGGGTGTTCTCCCTCGCTGTCTTGTTCCAGCTTGTGACGCTTCCGGTGGAGTTTGACGCTTCGAGAAGGGCACTTGCATGCATCGAGCAGTACGGTATCGTGACAAGTGATGAGCGCGCAAAGAGTGCGAAAGTGCTGCGGGCAGCGGCGTATACGTATGTCGCGGCGGCAGCGGCATCGATCCTGCAGCTATTGCGGCTTGTGATGCTGTCCGGCAGACGGAGTGACTGAAAGGTTTAGGTAGATTAACGATGGCTCAGAATCAGGATAGGACGCAGGCGGTCAACCAGCGCATGCTCGTGCTGGAGATGCTCCTGACAGAGAACATATATTCGCATATAATTGTGCGTGATGTGCTGAACAAGTACAACTACCTCTCCCAGCAGGAAAAGTCTTTTATCAAACGGCTCTATGAGGGGACGCTGGAGCGCCAGATCGAGCTCGATCATGTGATCGATCTGCACTCCAAGGTAAAGACCGTTAAAATGAAGAAGCCCATACGTGCGATCATGCGCATGGGTGTGTACCAGATATTGTATATGGACGCAGTGCCGGATGCCGCCGCCTGCAACGAGGCGGTGAAACTTGCGCAGAAAAAGGGCTTTGCCACGCTGAAAGGCTTTGTGAACGGCGTGCTCAGAAACATTGCGCGCAGCAAGGGCAGCATCACCTACACCAGCCTGTCTGTGAAATATTCCATGCCGGAGTGGATCGTCGGTCTGTGGACGTCGCAGCTCGGGGAGACGGTGACAGAGACAGTGCTCGCAGGGCTTTTGCAGGAGCACCCGGTGACAGTGCGTTTCCGCGATGTGCCGGAAGTGACAGGGATTGACATGGAGGCAGCTGTAAGCGCTGTGCAGGAGGCGCTCAAGGCGCAGGGCGGAACGATGGAAAGGCATGATTACATGCCCTGTGCGTACAAGGTGTCGGGAACGGATGATCTCACGAGGCTGCCGTATTACGAGAACGGTGCTTTCGTGGTGCAGGATGTCAGCTCCATGCTCGCGGTCGCGGCGCTCGGCATTGCGGACTATGCAGAGCGTTTCGGGTCAAACGGCGGGGACAAGGCTGTGCGGGTGCTTGACCTCTGCGCGGCACCGGGGGGAAAGTCCATGCTCGCGGCAGATTTATTGGAAAGGTGCGGTGTGAACTACGCTGTCATCTCCAGGGATGTGTCTGCCGGCAAAGTCGGATTGATGAGAGAGAACTTTGACAGATGCGGCATAAGGAACGTATCTGCAGAAGCGGGCGATGCCCTGCAGAGAGATGCGGCACTTGTCGGGACAGCGGATATTGTGATCGCCGACGTGCCGTGCTCCGGGCTGGGCGTGATCGGGAAAAAGCGCGACATAAAATACAATATCTCGCCTGAGGCGATCGAGGAGATCAAAACGCTGCAAAGACAGATCCTCGCGATGGCGGTGGCGTATCTAAAGCCGGGAGGACGGCTGCTTTTTTGTACTTGCACGATCAATCAGGATGAGAACGAGAGACAGTTTGCCTGGCTCAAGGAC
Organism: uncultured Lachnospiraceae bacterium; assembly: GCA_910588595.1. GTDB lineage: Bacteria > Bacillota > Clostridia > Lachnospirales > Lachnospiraceae > COE1. The sequence continues at coordinate 4,005 of CAJUQU010000242.1, forward strand.
GAGATGAAACTAAAGCCGATGTCGTTAGACGGCACGCTCCCGGAGTGTCTGCACACAGATACGACCAGGGAGGGATATCTGCAGCTGCTGCCCGGAGTGCATGATGCGGACGGATTTTTTATCAGTGTGTTTGAGGCTGGTACGGAAAGCTGATACAATTGCTGCGAAAATATGGAGAACGGATACATATGGATATAAAATCATTGTCACTGGATGAATTGAAGACGGAGATCGCAAAGCTTGGCGAAAAGCCGTACCGTGCAAAGCAGCTGTATGAGTGGATGCACGTGAAACTGGCGCGGGGCTATGACGAGATGACGAATCTGCCAAAGAGCCTGCGGGAAAAACTGTCCGATAGGTTTGAGTACACGTCTTTGCGGGAAGTGACTGTGCAGACATCCAAGCTTGACGGAACAAAAAAGTTTTTGTTTGAGCTGTCGGACGGCAAGCTTGTCGAGAGCGTGTGGATGCGGTACCATCACGGCAATTCTGTCTGCATCTCCTCGCAGGTCGGCTGCCGCATGGGGTGCCGGTTCTGCGCCTCGACAATCGGCGGGCTGGAGAGGAACCTTGCGCCGTCGGAGATGCTCGACCAGATCTATGCCATATCGAAAAGCACAGGGGAGCGCGTGTCCAACGTCGTCGTGATGGGGACGGGTGAGCCGCTCGACAATTACGACAATCTGCTCCGGTTCATACATATGATCACCGATGAGAACGGATTGAATATCAGCCAGCGAAATATCACGATCTCCACATGCGGCATCGTGGAGCAAATGAGACGGCTTGCGGACGAAAAACTGCAGATCACACTGGCGCTGTCGCTTCACGGTGCCACGCAGGCAAAGAGGCGGGAGCTGATGCCGATCGCCGACCGATATGATATCAGCGAGGTGATCGATGCCTGCATCTATTATTTCAGACAGACGGGCAGGCGTATCACGTTCGAGTACAGTCTCGTGGGCGGCGTCAACGACACGGATGAGGATGCCGAGCATCTGTGCAGTCTCGTGGGCGGTCTGAACTGCCCTGGCTTTTGCCATGTCAACCTGATCTCCGTCAATCCGATCAAAGAGCGCGATTTCGTGGAGTCGGAGAGAAAGGACATCCTGAATTTCCAGAAAAAGTTAGAGAAGAGACATATCAACGCCACAGTCCGCAGGGAGATGGGGCGGGATATCGACGGCGCGTGCGGACAGCTGCGGCGGCGGTCGTTATCAGCGAAAGCATAGCGGCCTAGATGGATCAAGCCACGGTACGTGGCTTTGACATCCGCGAAGCGGTTTTTGCATGGCTTGATGCTTGTAACAGGAGGCCGGGGGATGAACTGTTACCGGCGGTCAGTCGATTCAAATGTTGATTCTTGAATTAAAACGCCATATGTGCTAATATATAAGGAAATGTGGAAATTTTCGGAGCGGAATGGATGCGGGGATGTCACGGATTTTCACTGATGGGAGGAGAAAAAGTGAAGTTATTTTCTATAACGGATGTTGGCAGGAGAAGGGAAATTAACGAAGACTATTTATTTACTTCGGATAAGCCGGTGGGAAACCTTCCAAACCTTTTTATTGTGGCGGATGGTATGGGAGGACATAACGCGGGGGACTATGCGTCAAAGCATGCGGTGGACAAGGCGGTATCAGTCATCGAGCAGTACACGGACGAGTTTGATGCGGAGAATATCCTGCAGAAGGCGATCGACGATGCCAACACACACATCAACAAGATATCCAGACAGGACAGAAAGTACAAAGGGATGGGCACCACGTTCGTGGCAGTCACTTTTGAGGGAAGTCATGTGACAGTGGCAAACGTTGGAGACAGCAGGATGTATATCGTCAACGATTTTATCACCCAGATCACAAAGGATCACTCGCTCGTCGAGGAGATGGTGGACATGGGCGGCATAGACAGGGAAGCGGCAAGGATCCATCCGGACAAAAATATCATCACGAGGGCGGTCGGCGTCAAAGAGTATGTCCTGGTGGATTTTTTTGACGTGCATATCGGACCGACGGAAAAACTGCTGCTCTGCACAGACGGACTTACCAATATGCTAAAGGATGAGGAGATACACAGGATTATTGCTGGCAGCGGCAGCTTAGAACAGGCAGGAAAGAGTCTGATCGAGGCTGCCAATGAGAATGGCGGGCGGGATAATATAGCAGTGGTTCTTGTGGAACCGTTTGGAGGTCGGAATGATTAAGTTGGGAATGCTGATAGGCGGCCGTTATGAGGTGCTAGAGAAGATCGGCACTGGCGGCATGTCAGATGTATATAAGGCAAAGGATCAAAAGCTGAACCGCTTTGTCGCTGTGAAGGTGTTAAAGCAGGAATTTTCAGAGAACAGGAATTTTGTTTCGAAGTTTCGGGTGGAGGCGCAGGCTGCAGCCGGACTCATGCATCCAAATATTGTAAATGTATATGATGTCGGTGAGGAGGAAGGCGTTCACTATATCGTGATGG
>CAJUQU010000243.1 GCA_910588595.1 uncultured Lachnospiraceae bacterium
CCTTTATTAGAGGGAAGTAGTAGAACAATTTGTTCCCATTCCTGATCAGTCAATTGTAACGCTTCAACATAATCAACACCCCTTTTTTATTTTACCATAAAAAAGAGATGTGAACATACTTTTTGTGCACTTTTGATTTTTCAAACACACTCTAGTACTACATCCAGACAGAAATTAGAGTTGTGAGCTGCATGATTCGTGCCAGTGCTAGGCAAAATTTTGACGGCAATGCGGTGCATCGTCTAGAAATTTTAACGACACAATGGTGCGAAACAGGCGGATCACGATTCTAATTTCTGATTGGATGGAGTACTAGATCAAACACCAGAAAACAGGACTTCGACGTATAATGAAATAGTTTCCAACACATATTATCATTATTTCAGATATTACCGAAATGAAACCAATCTGTTCTCTATCAAAACAACCAATTCTTAAATTGTCTGCTGCTCTCAATCACTTCAACTGCATTTGCAAAGCTTATATATTGTCCCGCAGAAGCACAGATTTTACGATCATCTAACAGATGACTAAAATAGACTGTGTAACACTCCTGTTCATGGTCCTCTTGCACTTCAGGTTCGTCTTCATAATCCCCAGTTCCATACAAAATATCCTCTTCACATATAAACACTAAAACTGTTCAAAAATTACTTGTGACAAATACACCGTATAAATGTTCAGCTGCAAAGAAGAAAATCGCAGGCATAGGAGGCAAAAGCATAAAGGGCAATGCCTTAATGTCAAGATTTTCTGATGCCGCAGATGGACATTTATACAAGTAATTGTCATGAGTAATTTCTGAACAGTTCCTAAATACTCCCTTATACTGGCATAAAGACAAATTCCCTTTTTAACAATTTTGGATTGTATCTCATCGACAGTCTTACTTCCCTCTCAATTTCATTCTGCAACAAATCTGTATCATATAATCATCTATATGAACTTTATCTGTTCTATTTCTCATAATTTTATATTTCTCATACATTCTTATCAATCATTAACGTCTTATCATACCGAGAATCCCAAAACTCATAATGTACCTCGCCACCATATTGTGTCAGATCATTTTGAAAGTCTTTCACCGAAAACACATGTTGAAATACTTGTTTTACATTCTTCGTTTCTGTCTCTTCAATAGATACCAAATGACTCCCCAGCCAGTTCAATTTGCCATCATAATAATGGTAAATGGATGCAGCACCAATATTGCTTTTAATTATTTCTCTAATATCAGTAACCAATTCTTCATAATCATATTCTGAACAATGGTAATGGCTATGAAATGAGCCAAAAGTTAACGTAAACTCTTCATTTAAATAAAGATACAGAACCTTACTTTCATCACTATTCTTTACAGTAATGCAGATATCATCTTCATCTAAATAGTGATATTCACCTTGATCTTTTTGATGTATTTCATATAAGTATTCCTCAAACAATTTACAAAGCTCTTCTTTTTTATCCAATGTACTTTCTATGTCCATAATGACTCCTTACAAATCAAAACAATCTGTTAAATCAATAATACATACAATGTTTCACGTGAAACATTTATTTATGTGAAACATTTATTTACGTGAAACATTTATTCACGTGAAACATTTATTTACATGAAACATTTATTCACGTGAAGCATTTATTCACATATCCGTATGCTAATTTCATCTTATCACTACACAGCATATCCGTAAAGTATTTCACCGAAAATACCATAACCATTTTATATCATCAAAATTGATATCTATACCATTTTCATCTTTTACATGTATACCGTCAATTATGTACTGATACTTATACTGTTTTCCGACCAAGAAATAGCCTTGATCCGGCAATTCATAACATTCACAGACATGATCACTCATGTACACTCACCACTCCATTTCGAATACAAAATATTGCAGCCTGTGTCCTGTCAACACAGTCTATTTTCTGAAAAACACTTGTCAAATGGTTTTTCACAGTACGTTCTGTAATAGATAAAATTATTGCGATATCTTTATTGAAATGTCCCTTTGCCACCAGTTTCAAGATATCCATTTCCCTGTTTGTCAAAGTATTAAGTTTTTCTTGATCCATGTCCCTTGCAATCAATTTAGAATTAAGTAATGGAATCAATCCAGGCTGTATAAAACGCTCACCTTCATATACAAATCGAATCGCACGGATCAATTCCTTAGAACCTGCATCTTTTAAAATATAGCCATCCACTCCCATATCAACCGCTTTGATCAAATACTCAATTTCATTGTGTACAGTCAAAATGATTATCTTTGGACGGCGTTTTTTACAGCTCAATATCTTAAAGGTTTCAATGCCATCCATATCCGGCATATCAATGTCCAGGAGCATAATGTCCGGTTTTACAATATGGTACTTATTCATACAGTCCAGACCATTGTCTGCCTCCTCCACTACTTTGATCTCCCTATCAAATTCTATCAATTTTGTCAAACCTTCCCGAACCATCTTGTGATCATCAACAATCATAACACGAATCATTTATCGTACCTCCTTTGTATTGGAATCTCTATACTGATCAAAGTTCCGCAAGAATCTGAAACAATATTCATATCTCCGGAAAGTGCCTCCACTCTCTCACTCATAAACTGTAATCCAAAATGATCATTATTGACATATTTTTCATAACCAATTCCAGTTCCATTATCCTGAATACATATTTTGATACAGTGTCCATTTTTTTTGACAGATATATCAATACGATCAGCACCAGAATGCTTGACAATATTCTGACATCCTTCACACACGATACGATAAATAGAGATTGCCGTTATCCCGTCAGATATTTCCACTGGATCAATATCAAAATAAATTTTTAAGCCTGGATTCTCACTTAACAACTTATTTCTCAACCGCTCAAACGAAGAATGCCAACCAATATCATCTATGATCATCGGTCGTAGATTGTAGATTGTCTCGCGCATTTCACCGATCATACGCTTTACCTGTTTACGAGCAACCACTGTCTCTAATCTTGCAAGTGTTATGTCCTGTTCCATATATAATAAAACCAACTCGAGCTGATGCGACAGACATACCAGATCCTGAACTGTAGTGTCATGGATCTCCTCGGCTATCCGCTTCCGCTCAGCCTCCTGCAGCAATAAGACTTCTTTTTTATCCATTCTTTTTTCCTTTCATAGGAACCCTATTCAGAAATAACTTGTATTGTCATGAGTTATTATTTACTGTTCTTTATATCTATGTTGATCAAATCATCACTACAGATTATATGTATTACAGTTGTATGTATCCATCGATAGACGACAAAGATCTTTGTCGTCTACCACAAAATTTTAAAGCGGCTCTTTTGAGGGGAGTCCTGCCTTTCTAGGATATTTTTTCGGCGTAGATCTGATTTTTTTGACCTGAAACAGATTTCTATAAATGTTAGAATTTGGTAAAACAAATTCTGTCTGGTCATATATGCTTCCGCCAAGAAGTTCGATTGCATGCTGTGCTGCCTGCATCTCCTCAGATATTTTTTCAGACTTATATGAAATAAAAAAACCATCAATTTTTACATAAGGAAGACAATACTCTGACAAAGTGGAAAGATTTGCAACAGCGCGCGATACGCACAGATCAAATTGTTCCCGCAGTAATCCAGCCTTTGCGAAATCCTCTGCCCTGCCATGAACTGCCTCTATATGCTCAAGTCCCAGACGCTCGATGACCTCATGCAAAAACTTTACTCTCTTACCCAGAGAATCCAATAAAGTAATCCTTAAATTTGGAAAAACAATCTTTAGCGGTATACCTGGGAACCCCGCACCCGTTCCGACATCGATCACAGTCAGATCCCTGGTACAATCCATTACTTTACACAATGAGATACTATCAATAAAATGTTTTGTACACACATCATTCCATTCGGTGATCGCAGTTAGATTCATAAAACGATTCCACTCGATCAATAACTCATAATATTGTATTAATTGATCGATCTGATGATCGTCCGGCTTCAAACCTAATTCATTTATACCATTACATAATCGTACTCTATCGCACTGTTCTAAATCCATACTGACTCCCATTCGTCTTATTATATCGCTTTTTACAAGTTTCCCATGGCAACAGTAAAATGTTCCAGATAAACTAGCAGCACCGAGATATCCGCAGGTGACACTCCACTGATCCGCGAAGCCTGTCCGACTGAAACCGGCTTAAATTTCTGAAGTTTCTGCCTCGCCTCCAGTCTGAGGTTCTTGATATCACCATAATCAATGTCAACAGGAATCTTCTTTTTTTCTATCTTTTTAAACTGCTCGACCTGTTTTAACTGGCGCTTGATATACCCATCATATTTAATGTTGATATTGATCTGCTCGATCACATCATCGGACAATTGGGGTCTATCCTGATCGATCTCTGCGATCAACTCATAGGAAAGTTCTGGTCTGCTGATCAGCTCTGCCAGCGTCGCTGCCGTCTTTAGTCCGCTGCTTCCCCTGCTCTCCAGAAATTCCTGCATTTCCTTGTTGGCACCAACTTTTACATTTTGCAGCCGGTCTATTTCAGACGCGATCAATCTCTCCTTCTCACAAACGTACTCGTACTGATCTTTTGTGATCAGCCCAGCTTCATAACCAATCTTACGAAGTCTCAGATCAGCATTATCCTGACGGAGCAAAAGCCTGTACTCCGCACGGGATGTCATCATTCGATATGGCTCAAAATTTTCCTTGGTGACAAGATCATCGATCAGGACACCGATATACGCCTGTGAACGGTCAAGTACGACCTGCTCTTTTCCATTGATAAAAAGCCCGGCATTCATTCCAGCGATCAAACCCTGTGCCGCTGCCTCCTCGTATCCACTGCTTCCATTAAACTGGCCAGCGCTGAACAGACCTTGTATTTTCTTGAACTCCAGTGTCGGATACAACTGGTCTGAACGGATGCAGTCATATTCGATAGCATAAGCATTTTTAACCATCTTGCAGTTTTCCAGACCGGGAACTGTCCGATACATGGCAAGCTGTACATCCTCCGGAAGTGAGGAACTCATACCGCCGACATACATCTCGTTCGTGTGCAGCCCCTCCGGTTCTATAAAAACCTGATGTCGTTCCTTATCTGCAAATTTCACCACCTTATCCTCGATCGACGGACAGTATCGTGGACCAGTCCCTTCAATGATTCCGGCATAGATCGGTGAGCGGTCGAGATTCTCACGAATGATATTGTGTGTATTTTCATTCGTGTATGTCAGCCAGCATGACACCTGATCGATCTGCACATCGTTTGGATCCGTGGAAAAAGAAAACGGCACAATACGCTCATCTCCAAACTGTTCCTCCATCTTGCTAAAATCAATCGATCGCTTGTCCATTCTCGCCGGTGTGCCTGTCTTGAATCTCCGCATCTCTACACCTAGTGAGACCAGACTGTCTGTCAGATAATTTGCAGCCTGCAGTCCGTTTGGACCTGTGTGTGTGATGGCCTCACCGCACAGACAGCGTGCTTTAAGATAAGTTCCTGTACAGAGGATCACCGCTTTTGCCTCATAGACAGCCCCTGTAAAGGTCTTTACACCAGTTATTCTTTTCTGATAAACTCCTGAACCTTCTTCCAGACCATCCGCCAGAAGTTCGACAACCTCCGCCTGCTTGATCGTCAGATGCTCCTGATTTTCGAGGACTTTGCGCATCGAACGGGAATATTCTGCCTTGTCAGCCTGCGCGCGGAGTGAATGTACAGCCGGACCTTTCGAGACATTGAGCATTTTGGACTGGATAAATGTCTTGTCGATATTTTTTCCCATCTCACCGCCGAGCGCATCTAGTTCCCGCACCAGATGTCCCTTTGACGAACCTCCGACATTCGGATTACAGGGCATCAGCGCGACACTGTCCACGCTCACAGTAAAGATCACTGTCTCCAATCCCATTCTCGCGCAGGCAAGCGCAGCCTCACAACCCGCATGCCCTGCACCGACCACGCACACATCTACCTTTTCCCGTATTCCTGACATATATATCCTTCTTTCATTCCGTTCTTCCTGCAAATGACAATTTATGTTTTTAATACGACTTGTTTATGCCGTTTATAAACAATTTTCTTAAATGTATTTTAAAATATATGCTATTATGTAATACATATATTAAATATTTTTCTCAAATTCATCACATGAAGAAAAAACTACGCAAGATTATTTCTATTCGCATTTGATATAAAAAGCTTATAATCCCATGAGGATAATGATTCTCAATACTTAAGATCATAAATCAATACCCTCATTCTAGAGCGTGTTTGAAAAATCATTCCCGCCATCTGTATCCCATTTTGCACGATATTTGTGTCAAATTCAGTCGACGTAAGACATTGCCCTTTATGCCTTTGCCCCCTACGACTCCTTCATTTGGCAAATCATCTGTAAGATAATTTAATCTCCCACAAACTGTGCCG
>CAJUQU010000244.1:0-5062 GCA_910588595.1 uncultured Lachnospiraceae bacterium
GTCCGTGGTTGTAGTCACGTTATTCATCATAGTAATATGGCTAGGGATTCTCTGCCTCCTGGTCAAGATGGATGTTGGCGGGTTTGGTTCCAATGTATTGACGCCGATGTTAAAAGATATACCTATAGTCAACAAGATCTTACCTACAGAATTCGACACGGAGTCAACGGAAGAGAAATCTTATGGTGGATATAGCAGTATCAAAGAGGCAGTAGACCAGATCACAGAATTGGAAAGGAAGCTGGAACAGGCGCAGAGCACCAACACAGCGTATTCTGAACAGATCGAGCTGCTCAAGGCAGAGGGGGAACGCCTGAAGACCTTTGAGAAAAATCAGGTAGCGTTCCAGGAAATCAAAGAAAAGTTCTATGAGGAAGTAGTGTATGCAGAAAATGGACCAGGTCCGGAAGCGTACCGTGAGTACTATGAAGGCATGGATCCGACAACAGCAGAGGCACTGTACAAACAAGTGATCCAGGAGGAAGCAGTCAACAGCAAGATGAGGGATTATGTGGCAACCTACAGCAATATGGATGCAGCAAAGGCCGCAAGCATCCTCGGAGCCATGACGGACAATCTGGAACTGGCGGCAGATATCCTATCCAATCTTCCGGCGACGACAAGAGGCTCGATCATGGGAGAGATGGATCCGGCAGTGGCAGCAAGGATTACTAAGATAATGAATCCAGGAAACTGAAGTTTCCTGAAACTAAAGAGTCCAAAACCTAAAGTTTTCAGATAATTTTACCGATATATATTATGTAACTTTAAAATGAACTGAATTTTCAGACAATTTAGTTCATTTGTTGAGTTAAATAAACATGTGCATAAAAAGATATATGTACATTGAAAATTAAAGAGGAAGAAAGGAGGAATGACAATGACGGACACAGCCCTAAAAAGTGCGTTTTTTGGAGCAGATCCACTGAATCCTGCATTGAAGGCTGCAAGCGTACAGAAGACAGCACAGCCGTCGGCAGGCAGTGCGCAGGATTTTGGAGCAGTGCTTGACAAGACAGCGCAAAAAATCGAAAACTCGAAGCAGCCATCCGCAGATAGAAGTGAAAACTCCAAGCCACAGCAGCCTAAAGAAGTGGATGCCAGCACAGAGGCGGATGAGATGAAGCAGGGCGAGATCGTGGAGGATGTCGACACAGTAGTGGACGAAAAAGTATCTGATACAGTGCCTGACATGAAAGAGACTGCAGTGGAAGGACCTGAGACTGAGGAAACGGTCGATGAGATGACGATTGATGAGATCGCACATGCTTTAGAGCAGATCATCGTACAGATCAAAGAGATCCTTGGTATCACAGATGAGGAACTTATGATTGGTATGGAGGAGCTGGATCTGCAGCCTTATGATCTGCTGAATGCCGACAATATATCACAGCTTGTAGCCACCATATCCGGTGAGGATTCAGTGATCAGCCTTGTTGCGAACGAGGAACTTTACACGGCAATGCAGGATATTACAGCGATGGTGGAGACACAGGTAGGTGAGCTGCTCGATCAAACAGGACTCACGAGTGAGGAGTTTGAGACAATACTGCAGAAACTTCAGGAGATGGAGAATCAGGATTCGGGAGAACAGATATTATCCTTTGAAACGGAAGCAGCAGAAGCACCAGTAGAACAGCCGGCTGTAAAGGAGCAGGTTGCGGATGAACCGATCGTAAAATATGAGGATAATACCAAATCAACCGAACAGCCTGCAAAACAGTATGATACGCTTCCGGAAAAGCCGCAGGAAAATTCAGTTGAAGTTTCCGCAAAACCTCAGACACAGGGCAGCGAAAAGGATGCGAAAGGCAGCGATGAAAAAGGTTCCGAAAATTTCAGTCAGGATCATGCATCGCAGAATTTTCAGAGTAATCTCAATGAAATGAATGACGTAACAGCGGCAGAAGGAATTGAAAAGTTTACGTCGGAGAGTACAGACAACATTATGAGACAGCTCGCCGACATGGTGAAGATCATCAAAAATGAAAATCTCACCGAGATGGAACTGCAGCTGCATCCGGCAAGCCTTGGCACAGTCAACGTGTCCCTGACGACAAAAGGCGGCGTAGTGACAGCAGAATTTACCACGCAAAACGAGACGGTGAAAGCAGCGATTGAAGCGCAGGCATCACAGCTGAGGGCAAATCTCGAAGAGCAGGGAGTCAAAGTTGAGGCGATCGAGGTGTCAGTGGAAAGCCACCAGATGGAGCGCAATCTTGACAAAAACGGACAGGAGCAGCAGAGGCAGGCACAGGAGCAGGAGAGAGGACGTATCCAGGGGATACGCAGAGGCAGGAGCAGCATCAATCTCAGGGCATTTACCGATGGGGAGGAACTAGAAGGAGAAATGCAGGGAGCGGATGATGCGACAAGGATCGCTATGGAGATCATGGCAGCAAACGGAAACACGATGGATCTGTTAGTATGATTTAATTGTCATAAAAATTTGCAGCCTAAAATGCAGTATGAAGCAGTATGAAAAAGAGAGGTGGACAAATGGGAAGTTTAATAGCACCGTTTGACGAGAAGGGAAATCTGCAGACACAAACCACATCAGGTGATTCCCTGAAAAATAAAAGCGGTAAGAATAAAAACACAGTGGACAGTGATATGTTCCTGACACTTCTGGTGGCGGAGATGCAGAACCAGGATCCGCTGGAGCCGACGAGCAATACCGAGTGGGTATCGCAGTACGCAACCTTCACACAGGTTCAGCAGATGAGCGAGATGGCGGAATCCATTGATGTGCTCAGGGCGAATAATCTGATCGGCAAGGAAGTCATTATGAGGACGACCAGCGAGAGCACTGGTGATGTCAACTACATTCAGGGTATTGTAGATTTTGTGGAAGTTGAAAACGGCAAGCCGCTGCTTGTGATCGATGACAAGAAGTATTCGATCAGTGATCTGGATACGATCGTCAGCAGCCAGTATTCGGCGGCATATGAGAAGTATAGTACTTTCAAGGAAATGATCGATGCACTTCCCGATGTAGCTTTTGCAAACAGAACCTATGAGAATGTTGTGCAGGGAGCATTGGACTTCTACAACACAATGGACGATTATCAGAAGAATTTCATGAAGATCTATGGTTCAGAGCAGATGGAGAAGTTTACAGAGTGGAAACTTGAGCTTGAAAATATGGGTATCAAGTTCAAAGATACTTCTGTGGAGGAAGAAGAGGAGAAGACATCTCTTGACGATATTCTGGAAAGCTTCAATACCAAGATGAATGCTATTATTGAAAAACTGAACTTGCTGTCAGAGAACAAAACAGATACGGATCAGTCCGGAACGGTAAACAAACCGGGAACAGATGCAGATCAGTCCGGAACAACAAACAAGCCAGACACAGACACAGATCAGTCCGGAGCGGTAAACAAGCCGGAGCCAGACGCAGATCAGTCCGGAACAGCAAACAAGCCGGAAACAGATGGAGATCAGTCCGGAACAGCAAACAAGCCGGAAACAGATGGAGATCAGTCCGGAACGGTAAACAAGCCGGAAACAGACACAGACCAGTCAGGTTCAGAAAACAATTCGGGCGAGGTCACAGGCGATAAGACTGAGGAAAACAAGCCGGATGTTGCTGACAAGACCGAGGAGGGCACCAACGATCAGACAGAAGAGACAGAGAATGCATAGCAGGATCTGAAAACAAATTAAAGGCTTTATGGTGAGGGGGAATGCGCGATGAATATTAACAACAGTCAATTCCTTTCCATTGAACAGCTACAGGATCAATATCTAAAACAGCAAAAGGTCAATTCTGGAAACAAGACACCTCAGGGCATGAGCTTTGAAGAGATCCTTCATAAGCAGCGGACGCAGGGAACATCAACTACAGAGGTTGTGCGGTTCTCAAAACATGCCGCGAACAGACTGAGCGACAGGAAGATCGAACTGACCGACGAACAACTGGAAAGGTTGAATGATGGCACGAAAAAGGCAGGGGCAAAAGGAATCAAGGATTCTCTGGTACTCGTAGATCAGCTTGCATTTATCGTGAACACAAAGAGTAATACTGTCATCACAGCAATGGATCAGACAGAGGCAAATGAAAATATTTATACAAATATTGACGGAGCCGTAATTATCTAATACAGGATGTAAAGACAAAGCCGGACCTTTTAAGGAGGCTTACCAACCCTCGGAATGACGGATGAGGGGTAGAAATTGACGGCAAATATAATTTTAGGAGGTCACTTAATTATGATGAGAGCACTTTATTCTGGTGTATCAGGACTCAGAACACATCAGACAAGAATGGACGTTATCGGTAACAATATTGCAAATGTAAATACCACTGCATATAAGGCAAAGCAGATGAACTTCTCTGATATGCTTTATCAGACGACACAGGCAGCGACAGGCGCAAATGCAGCAAACGGTACAGGTGGTACGAACCCCAGACAGATCGGTCTCGGTGTGAAGGGCGCAGCCATCAACACGACCATCACGCAGGAAGGTGCAAACCAGTCCACAGGCAATCCGTTTGACTTAAAGATCACAGGTGAAGCATTTTTCGTGGTAAGTGATGGAACCAATACTTTCTATACCAGAGATGGATCTTTTGATGTGGACGACGCAGGAAATCTCTGCATGGCAAGTACCGGCTACATCGTGCAGGGCTGGGGTGTTGACGAGAATGGAGATATCGTACAGGGCAGCGTAGGCGGTATCCATGTGACAGCGATAGATACATTTGGAGCAGACGCTACAAAACAGGCTAGGATCAGTGGTATCATCGACAAGAATGACAGCGAGTTTGAGAATAGGACAAAAGGCGGCAAATCAGTCACTGTAGATCTCTATGATAAGGCTGGATATGCTTATAATATGAAGTTTGGTATACTGCCGACACAGACCACTACAAGTGGTACAAGAGATATTACAAACAGAGAAGTAGAATATGGAGTCGGTGATTTGTATAAAGTTGATATTTCCAAACTGACGTTCACATACCAGGATGGCAATGAGACGAAGACACTTTCCAGCTCAGAAAATCCGGAATTTATGAAGGACTTGGAGGATACAATCTGGACTTATATTGCTGATC
>CAJUQU010000244.1:5072-6381 GCA_910588595.1 uncultured Lachnospiraceae bacterium
CAGCTTGGAACAAAAGACAGTAATGTAACTATTGATCTGCAGAATTTCCTTAATAATCATCCTGACTATAAGGGAACTACACTGGCTAATGGTACATTGGGAAATATTACAACTCTCACAGTTAACTTTTCCGGTGATTCCGGTTTTATGAGTACACAGCCGAAATATCCGCTCAGTGACGCAGACAAGGCAAAAGTGAGTGTTATTTCGCAGGAAGCAGTTAACCAGATATATGATGCAACAACTACTACAGGTGGAAGCGCTTGGACACTGTATCAGGTCAAAAAAGCATACGGCGGTCCTAATACCGTGTCCATTACATCAGTACAGCAGACATTCTTGGATGATAATGATAATACACAGACAGATTACATCTTCAAGTACAATGCAACAGATTCGATTCCTGACATTCCAACCAGTCAGAATGATGATATTGTAAAGATACTGCGACTGTTCCAGTCCAAGGAGGTAAAACCAGTATACACGACACAGGAATCAAAAGATATCAGCACTGTTCAAAAGGGAAGTTATGACATTACTTTGCTGGCGATCACAGATGCGACTGGAAAAGAGATCAGTATTGATGCACTGAAGAATGGCGGTACAACATCATGGAATGTTCAGTATGATGACGGTACTGGCGAATTCCGGTATGTGGGTCAGGAAGGCAATGATACTTTTAATGTAAATCTCAGTGTACTTGGTACAAATTTTGATAATGTTGAAGTAGATATCTCAGGCACTGTCGACGGGAACAATGATAAGAAATGTTCAGTAGCAGGAAAGAAACTCGATGGCCGCAGGATCGGTACGAGATCTGGTGTAACCGTTGGAACTGACGGTATCGTCACAGCGCTGTACAGCAATGGTATGTCCAGAAAGCTTGGCCAGATCTGTGTTAGTACTTTCCCGAATGCAATGGGTCTCGAGAATGCAGGTGACAACCTCTATCAGGTGACAGCAAGTTCAGGGGATCCTGCCCTTGTTGACATCAAGGCAAGCGGAACAGGTTCCATCACGAGTGGTATCCTCGAGATGTCCAATGTAGACCTCTCCCAGCAGTTCACAGACATGATCACCACACAGAGAGGCTTCCAGGCAAACAGCCGTATCATCACGACCTCTGATACACTGCTCGAAGAGCTGATCAACCTCAAGAGATAATAAGCTAATATAAAACAATAAAGAAACAGATAGGCAGGTCCTGTCTGTTTCTTTATGCACACAGGCACCCAGAGGAAGCATGTCAGCAGAAGCTGACGGGTGCCCGGCGCGCGAGTAGTGGAGAAGGTCGTTCCCCTACTCGATT
>CAJUQU010000245.1 GCA_910588595.1 uncultured Lachnospiraceae bacterium
GAGATGGTTGTCAGTGACTGGAGTTCAGACGTGTGCTCTTCCGATCTCAAAATGACTCTCTTTGGTCTCCAATGTATTTAGAACCGCATTGGCAAGCTCGATGCCACCTTCTCCACCCTTTTCCCACACTTCTGAAAGCGCGAAATCGCAGTCTCTATCCTCGCAGAACTTTTTCACATAGTTGATCTCTGCCTCGGTGTCAGAGACAAATGCATTTAATGTCACAACTACAGGTACTTTATACTTATGTATATTCTCTATATGCTTTTCCAGATTTACAATACCTTTTCTTAGTGCTTCCAGATTTTCTGTATTCAGTTCGCTCTTTTCCACGCCGCCATTGTACTTTAGTGCCCGTATTGTTGCCACCAGCACTACCGCATCCGGAACAAGCCCCGCCTGACGACATTTGATATCAAAAAACTTCTCCGCCCCTAGATCTGCGCCAAAACCAGCTTCCGTCACAACATAATCAGCCATCTTTAAAGCAGCCTTTGTCGCTCGCACGCTGTTGCATCCATGCGCGATATTGGCAAACGGACCCCCGTGGATGATTGCTGGTGTGTGCTCAAGTGTCTGAATCAGATTAGGCTTTATGGCATCTTTTAACAGTGCCGCCATAGCGCCTGTCGCATGGATCTGACCTGCAGTCACAGGATCACCTGCATAATTGTAAGCAACCACCATTCTATCCAATCGCTTTTTCAAATCTTTCATGTCATTGGCAAGACACAGCACTGCCATGATCTCCGATGCCACAGTGATAACAAAGTGATCCTCCCTGACAAATCCGTCCAACTTGTTTCCAAGTCCGACGACCACATTTCGAAGCACCCTGTCATTCATATCAAGACATCTCTTCCACACAATCTGTCTTGTGTCGATATTAAGCTCATTTCCCTGCTGGATATGATTGTCAAGCAATGCTGCACACAAGTTGTTAGCTGCTGTTATCGCATGAAAATCACCTGTAAAATGAAGGTTTAAATCCTCCATGGGAACCACCTGAGCCATTCCACCGCCAGCAGCACCTCCCTTAATACCAAAACATGGTCCAAGTGAAGGCTCACGCAGCGCAATAACAGCCCGCTTGCCCAATCTTCCAAACGCCTGGCCAAGTCCGACGCTTGTAGTCGTTTTTCCCTCTCCTGCCGGCGTCGGATTGATCGCAGTCACCAGGACAAGCTTACCCTCTTTATTTTTTTCAATCTTTTTCAAATAGTCTTCTGAAATCTTTGCTTTATACTTTCCATATAATTCAAGATCATCTATTGTCATACCAAGCGTCTCTGCAACCTCGGTAATAGGATATAACTGCGCTTCCTGTGCTATTTCAATGTCAGATTTCATAATTAAGTTCCTCCTTTGCAGTAAACTAATCAATATATCGCACAAATACCTGCATACAGATACTTATTTTAATAGAATATCATTTATCCCGTTCACTGTCCATTAAATTATAGGTGTTCTTCCATATAATTTTGGAATTGTTCCATACTCATCAGTATGCGGCGGGGCTTGGTTCCCTCCTCTGCACCAACAACGCCTGCCTCCTCAAGCTGGTCTACAATGCGCGCAGCACGATTAAATCCAATCTTGAACACACGCTGAAGCATACCGATGGATGCCTTGTCCTTCTCAATCACAAATTTTGCTGCCTCCGCAAAATATGCATCTGTATCACTTCCACCACCTGCACCTGAACTTCCGCCAGCTCCGGTAGATGACTGCATGGACTTTATCCTTTCCTCGATATCACTGTTGTATGTAGTATTGCCAAGCATCTGATTTTTTAAGAAATCAACCACATCTGACACCTCGGAATCTGACACAAAAGCGCCCTGCACGCGGGCTGGTTTTGTATATCCCTGAGGATAGAAGAGCATATCACCCTTTCCTAATAACTTTTCCGCACCATTCATATCTAGAATCGTACGTGAATCTGTACCACTTGAAACGCTGAATGCAATCCTGCTGGGCATATTTGCCTTGATCAAACCTGTGATGACATCTACTGAAGGCCGCTGTGTGGCGATTACCAGATGGATTCCACAGGCTCTCGCTAACTGAGCCAGACGGCAGATGCTCTCCTCTACTTCTCCTGATGCCACCATCATCAGATCTGCAAGCTCGTCCACGATGATTACGATCTGTGGCAGTTTTTGAATCGTCTCTCCATCCGGTGTCGTTTTTCCCAACTCTGCCGCTTTATTGTATCCCTTTAAATCCCTGACATTCAGATCGGCAAATTTTTTATAGCGGTCATTCATCTCCGTCACACCCCAGTTCAATGCAGCTGAGGCTTTTTTCGGATCTGTCACTACGGGAATCATCAGATGCGGAATTCCATTGTACACACTGAGCTCCACCACTTTAGGATCGATCATGATCAATTTGACATCTGCCGGATCCGCCTTGTATAAAATGCTCATAATGATCGTATTGATACATACTGATTTACCAGACCCCGTCGCTCCCGCGATCAGTACATGAGGCATCTTTGCGATGTCTGTGACGACCACCTGTCCTGCAATGTCCTTTCCGACAGCAAACGCTAAGCTTGACGGAAACTTCTGAAAAGTATCAGATTCCAATAGATCTCTGAGTGCAACAGCACTGGTCTCCTTGTTTGGAACTTCAATACCTACGGCAGCCTTTCCGGGGATTGGCGCCTCAATCCTTATATCTGTCGCGGCAAGGTTCAACTTGATATCATCTGTCAATCCCACTATCTTACTGACTTTTACACCCTGCTCTGGCTGCATTTCATATCTAGTGACAGACGGTCCCTGACTGATATCCGTTATTGTCACTCTGACACCGAATGTCTGCAATGTCTGCTGCAAATGCAGCGCAGTCTCTTTTAACTGATTTGTCGAATCGCCTTTTCTGCCATCACCTTTCTTCAGCAGATTTATCGGCGGAAACATATATGGTCTTGGTGCTTCCTCCTCAGTTTTTGCGACATGCTCTAATATTTTATCTTCTTCCTGTTTAATCTCTGCCTTGTCTGTCTTTGTTGTCTTTTCTTCTTCCACTGAGTGGGAAATCACTGTATCCTCTGTCATCGGCTCAGGCATGCGGTCAATCGCCTCAGCATCATACTCTACGGCGTCAAATCCATCCCAAAATGACTGCTTTGCTGAGACTCCTGGGTTGTTGGCAAAATAATCTGTAGTTGGTATAATTTCATCATCTGAAATCTCATCGTCAGCGGACTCTGCCTTAGTTAATTCGCTATCCGATATTTGACTATTGGTAAAGTCACAATCAACAACATCCTGTTCTATCGAAGCAGCCTGAAAATCATTGTTTGCATTTTCCAGTGTGTCATCGTAAAAAGATTGCTCGTAAGCTTCGTTAGATCCTACACCATCAAACTGCACATCATCATAAACGTCTTCTGAATACTGCTCTTCCAAATTTTCCGGTTCCAGATACATTGTCTCATTATATGGTCTTGCTTTGATTTCCTCAAATTCTTCTGCGCCTGCCACATCTATCTCATCATCCAGTAACACGATCTCATGGATATCCTGCAGCTTTTCAGTCTTAAACGTTATGGCAGAGCTTGATACCACACCTCTTGCACGTTTGTCCATCCTTTTGATATTCTCTTTCGAACGCTCGGTTTCTTGTTCTTTAATCTTCTTTTCATTCTTTAACTGCTTTGAACGTCTTGGGCGAACGTGCTCCTCATATTCTGGTTCAATCTCTTCCTCAAATGCCTCCTCTTCCTCGTACTCTTCATACGCCTCTCTCAGACTCTCCCTGTATTCTCTCATTCTGGCAGCGTCTTCTTTTGCAGATTCATACAGATAGGCACTTCCCTTTTTAACCCCTGACAAAAAGCTTTTTTCTGTGATGAACACAATACATATGATTCCAAGTACAACCGCGACAAAAAGGGTTCCTCCAAAACCTATTAACTGATACAAGCCATGTGCTATGCTGCCAAAGAGCACCCCGCCGCCGGCACGGTGTTCCATAGATGTCTCGTACAATTCCTTAACGAGAGAATCCCCTGTTATCATTGTCTCCTGTTTCATCAGCATATATGCCAGAATGCCAAACAAAAATATCAGTATCACACCACTGACCATCTTCACGACCGCAACCGTATTTCCTTTATTGGAAATCCCAAATGCAAATCCTACAAAAATTATGATCGGTATGAGATAAGCCAACAATCCAAACACACCAAACATAACATTGCTGATCCCAGTCGCTGCAGCACCATGGATCAAACCTATAATACACAAAAACATAAAAATTGCAGCGGCAAAAATGATAATGAGTATTACCTCACTTTTAACTGCAATGTCCACATTTTTTCTAGATGTCTTTGCTGGCGTCTTCTTACTCCTCGAACTGGCTGTTGTTTTTCTTGTTCCCTTCGATGAACTTTTTGAAGTACTGCCTTTTGTATTTGTTCTGCTCCTCGATGTTCGATTTCCTGATGCAGATGCCATAATACTCCTCCCCCTAAACGAGTTTACATGATATTATAGCACTTTTTTGGAAACTTGTCATATTATATTTCACATTTTTCACAGTTCTAGTACATCTGTTCAGAACTGTCTTTCTATTTGTGGTTAAAATCTACATTTTTACCAATTTATTTCTCTGCTGCGATCAGTTCATGCAGCTTGGCAACAGCCTGTGAAATTCCTCCAATCTCGCAGATGATTCCTTCGTCCACAGCCTCCTTACCTTCCAGGACGCTTCCCACGTCCTTCGTAAGCACTTCTGTTTCCATCATCAACTCTTCATACCGTGTTTTAGATATATTGCAGTGTGAACACACAAAGCCCGTAATTCTATTTTGTACTTCCCTGAAATAGTTAAATGTCTGCGGCACTCCAATCACCATGCCGTTCATACGCACTGGATGGACCACCATTGTACCAGTAGGTACAATAAAGGAATAATCAGTGCTTACGGCGATCGGAACCCCGATACTATGGCTGCCGCCCAAAACCAATGATACTGTGGGCTTGCTCAGGGACGCGACCATCTCCGCAATTGCAAGTCCCGCTTCCACATCCCCTCCCATTGTATTCAGCAGTAATAACACTCCATCGATTTCATCACTGTCCTCAATAGAAGCCAGCTGCGGAAGAAGCAGCTCATACTTTGTGACTTTGGACTGATTTCCAGCATTTTCATGCCCTTCTATCTCACCAATGATCGTAATCAGATGAATTCTGTGATTGCTATTGTTTTCGTCCAATGTTACCTGGCTTTCTTTCTCAATTTTTTCATCTTTGTATTTTTTATTTTCGAGCTCGTCATTTTTTGCATTATTCTCTTCATTATTATTCATCGTGCACATCTCCTTCTTCTATACTGCACTACCCGTAACCGGATAACAATGCAGTTCCATAATATAGATGTATCTTCATTTCCTTGATCACTCCTTGAGCGTAACAGAAAAAAGGACTCTTTTCAGAGTCCTCTTTAGTATGCACAAATAAGTATTCTTTTTATTCAATATCATAAAAATCTTTTCCAGTCAGATCCTTTATGTCATAATCATCGCTGCCGCTCGGCTCAAACGCATAGTCCATCTCTTTATGTTCTCTGCGCTTGGGCACAGGAAGCGGATTTTCAATATATTGAACCTTATTATCCTCCAGATCATCATATCGAATTTCCCGCAAGGAAGTATCCTGGATAAGATCAGTATTTATATCATTCTTTTCACTATCGTTTTTTTGTATCACTGCTGGATCTTCGATAATCGGTTCAGAAATACTTTTATTTGCAGTGTGTTTACGATGATACATCCATCTAAGAAGCAAAATAGTAATTGCACCTGCCAGAGCCGCAATACAAATGAGCATGTTCTGCATTGTTACTTTTGACAATGTATTGACGTATACTGGAAAAATTGCCAGAATCAGACTTCCCGCAAAGCCCACATACCGATTTGTCACATTTTTAATTGCAATGAATACCAGAAATACAGTGATAAACTGATATACAATATTTAGATACACCCCTGCTACTGTAAAATTTCCAAAGATTAAAAACGCCAAATACAAAGTGCATATGTACAACGACTGCATTTGAAAACCTTCTGCAAAGGCAGACGTCAAACCACTCGCACCTATACTCACCTTTGCCGCATTATAAACATCCTCGTTGATATTTACCTCGGACATCAAGTAATTGACATAATATATCCTTACGATAATAGTGATACTTGACAGAATGATCAAAAACAATCCTGTCAGCCAGCTTCTCTTTTTCATATTCTTTTAAAATCTCATCATCAAATGTGTGTAAGCGCCTGTTCAATATCAGCTATAATATCGTCAGCATTCTCTATTCCCACTGAAAATCTTATCAGATCCGGTTGAACAG
>CAJUQU010000246.1 GCA_910588595.1 uncultured Lachnospiraceae bacterium
GGATGCGTGTTCGTGCTGTGTGCCGCGGTCACTGCGATCTATACACTGACCGCCATGCTGAGTCAGAACAAGGCAGTCACAGCAGTGATATGCATCCTCGGGATCGTACTGATGATCTTTTGGGGAGCCTATCTCGATTCCCGGCTTGGCATGCCGCCGGTATATGAGGGATATGTCTACCAGGATAGTGTGACAGGGGAATATATCGAGGAGGAGGACATACCGAATCCGTATTATATAGACGGAACCAGGCGTGTTGTCTATGAGTTCCTGAATGATTTTCTGCCAGGAAACCAGACGGCGCAGTTCTGGATGGGAAACGCTGTCCATCTGTGGCAGATGGCACTGTACTCCGCTATCGTCACAGTGGTGGTAACTGGGGCTGGTATCTTTTTCTTCCGCAGAGAGGATCTTAAATAGAGGATATCAATATAGAAGATATCAATATAGAGGATATCAATATAGAAGATATCAGGTAAAGGATATGGAACAGAAGATATAAAAAGGCTGTGGGATCCTGAAAAACAGGCTGTCGGCGGCGCGGGAGGTATTTATGGAGATGGGATTGTGCTTTTTTGCGGCGCTGCTCTTTGTGATCGTGTTGATATGCGGCGGAAAAATATTGCGAATGCGCAGGTCGGCAAGGGAGATCGCCGCTGCATTCGCCGACAGGCTTTCGACAGAGACCAACACACTGATCGATATCTCCAGCCATGACCGTTATATGTGCAGTCTGGCGGCTGACATCAACACACAGCTACGGAAACTGCGCGGGGAGCGGCTGCGCTACCAGCAGGGAAACAGGGAGATCATGGACGCTGTCACCAATATTTCCCATGACCTGCGCACGCCGCTCACTGCGATCTGCGGTTATCTCGACCTGCTCAGGCAGACGGAACTGACGGCGGATGCGGTGCGCTATCTGGATATCATCGAAGAGCGCGTTGATGTGCTCAGACAGCTGACGGAGGAGTTGTTCGGATATTCGGCGGCTGTCTCGGCAGTCGGTGAAGACGGGCGGGATCGGCATGAGGAAATTTCCGAAATCTCGCTGAACACTGCGCTGGAGGAGATTCTGTCAGTGTACTATGCCGCTTTGAAGAAACGCCGGATCACGCCGTCCGTCACGATGCCGGAGGCGACGGTGATCCGCAAATTAAACAAAAGTTTACTATCCCGCATTTTCGGAAATATCATCAGCAATGCCCTGAAATACAGCGACGGTGATCTGGAGATCACCTTGTCGGAGCAGGGGGAGATCGTATTTGCCAACCATGCGGCTTCGCTGGATGAACTGCAGGTCATGCGGCTTTTTGACCGCTATTATACAGTGGAAAATGCAGTAGGTGCAACCGGACTGGGGCTCTCGATCGCCAGGGAGCTCACCGGGCAGATGGGCGGGACGATCACGGCACAGTATCGGGACAAAATGCTGCGGATATCGTTAACGTTTTAGATGTTTTAGAATTTTGTAATAGTGTAAGGAACTGTTAAGAATTAACTTTGCAGATGACGCAGTATAAATCTTTTTATGCAAGGCGGAGGAATGAGGCGTACTGGGGTACGCCGATTGACGACAACGCGGCATAAGAAGATTTAGACAAGTCAGATGTAAAGATTAATTCTTTAACAGTTCCTAAGGCTAAGAGTGATGCACGGCAGATCCGCTGCGAGCCTTGCATATGAGCTGTGTCATGGTGCCCATCGGACAGTAAACGCACCATGAACGCGGCTTGAACAAAAGCATGGTGACAAAACCGAGCACCGTGGAGGTGAGCATCACACTGTAAAAACCGAACGCAAACTGTGCTACGCCGTCCGAAAAAAGAGTTCCGTGATATGCCCAGTGCCACGGAAGTTTGAATGTCCACAGCAAGGTGACAACAGTGCTCAGATCCTTTGAGCCGGCAAACACGAGATATGTATTCCACAGCATGAGAAAGAACATCGCGAAAAAGAAGATCAGGAAACCATATCGGAAATAATGGGATTTCATCCATCCTGGGATATCCTTTTTGCGGGACAGTCCGAACCTCCCGCCAACAAGGGCAAACAGCTGTCCCCTGCCGCAGTATTTGTTACAGTAGGATTTACTGCCCATCGTGACAGAGATGATCAACGGGATAAAGAAGCAGAGCAGCCCAAGCCATGCAAACAGGATATTAAAAAATCCCAGTATCAAATAGGTCAGCGAGACGATCCAGAGATAATCGTACCATTTTTTGTTTTTTTGGATATTCCGTTTTCCTTTTTGATTCATCCTTCACACACCTCCAATGTAATGACACTAGCAGGGCACTCTTTCGCACATATTCCACAGCCGACACACAATTCTTTGTTGACCTCGGCACAGATGCCCGTGGAGATCGCGATCGCCTTTCGCGGGCAGACTTTCATACAGCATCCGCAGGCAACACAGGTATGGGTGTCCACGACAGCTTTTCTGGTTGGGATTTTTTTGCTGGCCATAACAGTCCTCCTTTTTTCGTTTTTATTAGTATATAGGGAAATGGCTTTTTGGGTTCAGTGACAAAGTCACAAATTTTAACAGGAAGCTTTGATCAGAAATATGGATCATATTACTGTCTTTTCTCGTTCGGATCGAAATAGCGTATCACCCTGCATGGATTTCCCGCCGCAACGCAATTTGCCGGGATAGAACGGTTTACCACGCTTCCGGCACCGATCACGCTGTTCTCCCCGATCGTTACCCCGGGCAGGAGGATCGCGCCGCCGCCGATCCACGCGTTGTCTTTTACCTCGATCGGTCGGGCATATGTCCTGAAAAAGGGAGTCTGCTGCTCTTTCCAGTCCGGTATGAGCCGTTCCTGCGGTAAGACAGGATGGGAGCTGGTATAAAACTGCACGTTTGACGCGATCATTACCTTGTTTCCGATGCGGATCGCCGCATTGTCCACAAATGTGCAGTTCATACCGATGATCACATCGTTTCCCAGAAAAATATTGTTCCCGTGATCGCAGTGAAACGGTGTGTCGATCGCCACATTTTCCCCGATACTGCCCAAAAGTTCCTGCAGAATAGCAGTTCTCTTCTCGGTATCCCGATAGTCTGAAAAATAATATTCGCGTGTCAGTTCCCTTGTGCGGGCGATCAACGCTAATGTTTCATTGTCTGCGGTTTCCACGAAATCGCTTGCTTCATAATACATGTCTGACCTCCTTCTATGATTCGTTGTTGCTCGTTTTTTTGCATACTAAAACATTTTAATGCGTCTGGAACCGAAAAATCGGTTCGGCAGTATTCTGTGATGGATTATGAACTCAATATACCGGATGTCCTGGTGATTGTCAACTCATAATAATGGTTGACACGGTTTTGGCATCTATGTGCATCTATGCAAAAAAGGGCATTATCGTGCCCCGCCCGCAATTCTTAAAACAGCGGCAAAAAGTTGGGGCGTGAACACCAATGGATTCTCTGTGAATGTGCGTCTTTGTATTGTGAAAAAAAGAAATGTCGTGTATAGTATATAATAGTATATATAAGTGAAACACGGAGGTGACAGCATGAGATATTTTAATACTGAAGGTGTATGCGATCCAAAAGAGCACTATATGGTGAGACTTGACGGCAGACTGACTTGTATCAAAAATACACTGGTCGACCGTAAAAAGTATTTTGTCATCAACCGGGGCAGACAGTACGGAAAGACGACGACGCTCGCCGCGCTGGAGGAGTATCTGCAGGATGACTATATCGTGCTGTCACTGGATTTTCAGCAGATGGGAACGGAAGATTTCGCGGACGCCCCGACATTTGCGCACGCGTTTGCAAATATATTGACCGAGACGCTGGAGATCAATGGGATGTGTGACAGGAAAGAGCTGACAGAGCCGCTTGCGGAGATCATGGGCAGGGAAAGCAACAGCCTGAAGGAACTGTTTATGTGTCTGAGCAGGATGTGCAGAAACAGCACACAGCCGATCGTACTGATGATCGACGAGGTTGACAGCGCGTCCAACAACCAGGTTTTTGTCGATTTCCTGGCACAGTTGAGGGGATATTATTTAAAGCGGGACAAGATGCCGATCTTTCACTCCGTGATCCTTGCAGGTGTGTACAGCATCAAAAATCTGAAATTAAAGCTGCGCTCCGAATCGGAGCACCAGTACAACAGTCCCTGGAACATTGCGGCTGATTTCAAGATCAGCATGAGTTTTTCGGCGGAACAGATCGCCGGGATGCTGGGAGAGTATGAGGCGGATCACCGGACGGGAATGGATATCCATGCAGTTGCAGAAGAGATCTACGCCTATACGTCAGGTTATCCGGTGCTGGTATCGACTATCTGCAAATATATCGATGAGGATCTGTCCGGGATTGAAGGTTTTGAAAGTCCCTGCGTGGCATGGTCAAAAGCCGGCGTCGCCGCGGCAGTAAAAAGTATGCTGAAAGTGAGCACACCGCTGTTTGAGAGCATGGTGCGTCAGCTGGACTTGTACGAGGAACTCCGCACCATGTTGGAGAACATCATCTACCAGGGCATGAAGATACCGTTCAGCCCGGACGAGAAGGTGGTCAGCATGGGGCTGATGTTTGGATTTCTGACAGAAAAAAACGGACAGGTAGCGGTCGCGAACCGTATTTTTGAAATGTACCTGTTAAATCTCTTCATGACCAAGGAAGCCGGAAGGAGTGAGGTTTACGCACAGGGCGGACGTGACAGGATCGGATTTGTCAGGGACAACAGGCTTGACATGGATCTGGTTTTGAAAAAATTTGTCGAGTACTTCCACAAGATCTGCGGTGAGAAAGAAGAACGGTTTATCGAGAAATATGGGCGCAAATTTTTCCTGCTGTACTTGAAGCCGATCATCAACGGAACGGGCAACTATTACATCGAAGCGCAGACGAGGGATGAGCGGCGCACGGATGTGATCGTTGATTACCTTGGCGAACAGTTCATCGTGGAGCTAAAGATCTGGCATGGCAGTGAGTACAACGAGCGCGGCGAGCAGCAGCTTGCGGACTATCTCGAATACTTTCATAAGGATAAGGGCTATATGCTCAGCTTTAACTTTAACCGGAAGAAGGAGATCGGCGTGAAGGAGATCCAGGTCGGCGGCAAGACGATCATTGAGGCGGTTGTGTAGCGGAGCTGCAGCCCTCAATGACTTCTTTAGACAGCAAATATTTTGTACGAGGATGTGAACAGTATATGTTTTTTAAAATGAACACAGAATATGTACATGCGGACATTGAAACGGATGAGAAATATGTATTTATATCTGGTTTTTCAGGGGCGGGAAAATCATTGTTTGTCAGGGAATTGGAACAATTGATAGAGACTGGTGCGAAAGAAGAGATTGCGTGTGATCTTGATTTTTATGTGATATCCAACAAACAGAATTTTGAGGATAGAATGGCTTTGCTGGGAGACAGCCCTTGTATACTTATCGCTGATGAATTTTATGCCAATAAGATCGCGTTGGCGATACAGAACAGGAATGCATACTGTATATGTGTCACGAGAAATTTGCCAAGCAATATCAACTTTTCGTACAAAAGCCTGTATCATGCACAGCGGGATGCGCGTGGCGTGACTCAGATCGGCATGAAATACAGGCAGACTGAGTTTGATCTGTCAGACCATTACGATGTCATGCTTATAGATGATTCCGGTGCGGGTTATCAATATATGCGGGATATAATACAGGATATGCGGGTAGAGTCCACATTTGGCAAGGGAAATATTGTAAAGATCATACGGAAAAAGCCCTCTGCTGAGAAACTGTTGCTCTTTGTAGATGGCGGAGGTATCGGAAATCATTTTGACAGCATTGTGACAAGCTGCAGAAAGCGAGAAAAAAATGGCGGGACAGTGCATTTGATATTGCCGGAATGCTTCGAACAGGTGTTGGTTGATTCGGATATGCTGGCAAGTCAGGAAAAACAACAATTTGCGGCTGTCTACAATAATAAAGAGAATTTTTATGAGATGGAAATATATAGACTCACCAAAGATACAGTACTTGAGTATGATCACAGACATCAAAAATTGAGTAACTGCTGGTTGATAGATTGTCAGATATGTGACCAAAAATGTAAGTTTCGTGTTGACCAGCCAAAGGTAAAGGCAGTGTTGGATAAAGGGACAACGAAGGAACTGATGCATTTCGTAAAGGAGGAGCTGCTGTGATCAGGATGTTTTTTGACGGAGCGTATACCATAGAAGAGGCAGAACGACTGACTGGGTTAAAGTATATCGAGTTTCCGGATATTATATTCGAGAGAACTGTTAGGAACTATGATCTGAACAATGATCAAGCGTTTGAAAGATATCTTCGGGAGATAGACAATTGTGATATACCTATGCCGAA
>CAJUQU010000247.1 GCA_910588595.1 uncultured Lachnospiraceae bacterium
TCTTTCCCTACACGACGCTCTTCCGATCTGGGATCTGCTCGACTGCATGTATTTCATGGATATCGATTGCGGCGCAGATATGGAAAAGGACAGCTTTAAACATATATATCACGAAAAAGAAGACAGGATATTTCTGGGAAATTCCGCGCATGATATTGAACACGGCTGTTATATAACAGGTGTTGACAACAGGCTGTTATCATTGGATCAGACGACACTCTTATATGGAAATATGCAGGATGAATCCTATTTTGGACAGTATAAGAAAGAGATCAAAGACTGGCTGCGGGTAAAGCCGGAGTATGACTGTATGGACTATTCGAGGGAGAATCTGTGTATCATCAACATCAGGGGGGGAGAGTACGCGGGTAATCCTGAGCTGTTTCTGCGGCGCAGGTACTGGCTTGACGCCATAAAGATCATGAGACAGAAACGGGCGGATATGGAGTTTATGATAATTACGGACGATCTGTCCGCCGCCGGAAGGATCTTACCGGAGGTGAGGGCATATCACTTTGATCTGGCTGGGGACTATACGGTGATCAAAAACGCACGGTATTTAATATTGTCAAACTCGACATTCGCCTTTTTTCCGGCGTTTACAAGCGAGACTGTTCAATATATCATCGCGCCCAAATACTGGGCGAGGCACAATGTGTCGGATGGCTACTGGGCGTCGGAACAGAATATTTATTCCGACTTTGTCTATCTTGACAGGAGAGGGAGGCTTTTTACTGCCGGGGAGTGCAGGGCAGAACTCGAGAGATACAGAAAAACGTCCAAATACTATAAAAATATAGGACAAAAACTTGCAGGTGCGGCTCTGACAAGAGCCCGGGTGAGAGGCAAGTGGCTGATATATAAGGATCTGTCTGTAAGAGCTGTGCGTTCCATAAAGAGGAGATTGACAAAGTCATGATAGATGATCCGGAGACTGTGAAGGGGGATGATGTCTGAGATGGAGAATAATGGAAATGTAAAACTTCACAATCCTGATTTGAATGCCCGCAGGAAAATACAAACAAAAGTTCATGACACTAAGTTAAAGCTTCCGCAGGTAACGCTTGTAGCCATGACAAGTGTCAATATCGGGGCGACGATCAAGGCGATGCAGTACAGTATGCGCGGCATCGAGTTCGGGGATGCAGTGCTGATCACCCACCGCAGACCTTTTGGACTTCCGGGAACGATCCGATACAGCCATACGGACAAACTCGAAGATATTGATGATTTTAACTATAAGATGGTCTACGAGCTGGGAGAACATATCCACACGGATTTTGCGCTGATCGTCCACGCGGACGGCTTTGTGGTGCATCCCGAGATGTGGCGGGATGAATTCCTGGACTATGACTATATCGGTGCACCGTGGCCGCTCCCGCCTGAGGGCGATACCACCACATACCGGGACAGGGACGGAAACATCTGCCGTGTCGGAAACAGCGCAGGCATCCGGAGCAAACGCCTGATGGATTTTCCCAGGAAAGCAGGGATTTTGTGGGAGGGAGAGTATGCCTATGGGCGGATGTGGTACTATGAGGATGGCTTTATCTGCTGTAAGATCCGGCATCTGTTAGAGGCGGAGGGAATGCGGATCGCGCCGCTCGAGGTGGCAAAGTACTACAGCCATGAGAAAATGATACCGGAAGTACAGGGCATAACGCCGTTTGCTTTTCACAAGTGGGAGGGCACAAATGCACAGTATCCGAATTTTATCAGGGAACCTGCCAAAAAACGGGCGAAGAGGATGGTCAGGGATCTGATCAGAAAACTATCAAAAAAGTAGAGGAGACTTGACACGGATGATTTACGACTGCTTCCAGTTTTTTAATGAACTGGATATACTGAAAATAAGATTGAATGTTTTAAGTCCCGTGGTGGACAGATTTGTGATCAGCGAGGCGACTGAAACTTTTTCGGGATTGAAGAAACCGCTGTATTACGAGGAAAATAAGGAGATGTTTGCAGAATTTCAGGATAAGATCATCCATGTTGTCGTGGATGACACACCCAAGGGAGCTGACTGGGGCACCCATGAGAGGGATACGTTCCAGAAAAATGCAGTTACCAGGGGGCTGAGAGACTGTACGGATGAGGATATTGTGATATTCAGTGATCTCGATGAGATACCTGATCCTGATAAAATAAAAGAGATCTTGCAGGATTTTGATAAGGACAAGATTTATCATTTCGCGCAGCGGCTGTTTTACTGCTATCTCAACATGGAGGAGGTTTCCGGCAGCCTGCTGTCCTATGCGGGTGAGTTTGAAGGCGTGCAGCGCAAAAAGTGGATCGGCACAAAGATGCTCAGCTACAAGCTCTTAAGGGAGCAGGATCTGCTCCTTGGGGAACTCCGGTTTCCTGAGCGCAAAAAGATCGGGATCCGTGTGGACGATGGCGGCTGGCATTTTGGCTACATGGGCGGCCATGGGGAGAAGGACATCAGAAAGCGTGTGCAGGAAAAAGTAGTGTCGGCAGCACACCAGGAATACAATTCTAGACATGTGTTATCTAATGTGACAGACCAGATCAAAGACGGAAAAGATATCTTTGGAAGGAACGCACAGTTTGTCCGCTGCGAGATCGATGACAGCTTCCCTCAGTATATCAGGGAGCATCAGAAGGAACTGGATTTCTTGATCATGCATGAGGAGAAAGAGCCGCAAAAAGCACTGCGCAAAATGAGAATGACAGTGAAAAACACCTGTTACAAAACGGCTGTTGCAGTAAAGCGTGCCGCAAGGAAGATCCTTGGCAGATCGTGAAAAGCCAAACGGGAAGGAAAAGGATAAGAATATGGGAGCAAAAGTATCGATATGCATTCCCTGCTACAATAATGCGGACGAGGTAGAACGCCTGTTAAAGTCCGTATACAGTCAGGACTACACCGATTTCGAGGTCAATATTTCAGATGACTCGACGGATGACGCGACAGAAAAACTCGTGAAAACGGATTATCCTGCTGTAAAATACCAGCACAATAAAAAGCCGTACGGACATATCTTTAACTGGAACGTTGCGATCAGGATGGCAGAGGGTGAGTACATCAAGGTTATGTTCAGCGATGACTGGTTTACAGACAGCACATGTCTCGGGCACTATGCAGCGCTTCTTGACGAAAATCCTGATGTGCTGCTCGCGTTTGCCGGCAGCAGGCAGGTGATGCTGGACGGACAGGACATTAGCGCCATGCATCATCTGCCAAAGCAGCATCATACGGGATACTATGACCGGTGTGCAGACCAGGACTTTATAGACAGGCTTAAGTCTGACTACCGGAACCTTTTTCTTGGCAACCAGATCGGTGCGCCAAGTGCTGTGATCTACCGCAGGGGCAAAAGCCTGACATTGTTTGACGAGCAGAGCAATTGGGCGTCGGACATGTTCCTCTATTTTGAACTGCTCACAAAGAATCCTGTCTTTGCCTGCACAACCATGCCGCTGGTGTCGATCGGCGTGCACGAAGATCAGTATACAGAGAGCTTCTCGGAACGGGATATGCGCATCTACAATGATTACAAATACATGTATACTAAGTATCATCTGCAGGAAAGTGCAGCGTGCAGGGATTACTTTACACAAGAATTTATCATCAAGTACCATATGGGCTGTAAGGAGGCAAAAGCGCTTGGCATTGGCATGAATGTATGGCTGCGAAAGTGGATCGCAGAGCAGAGGGCAACTGTGCAATGTTTTCTGCAGAACCGGTTTCGATGAAGGACAAGGAGGATTACAGATGGAAAAGACGACAAATTTTTTTCTGATCCACAATTTTAATACGATACCGACAGAACTGCTCGACCTGTGCAGCGATTATATCATATACGACTGCTCGACGGACAGGGAAATGAAACAGAAACTTCATGACATGGATCTGAACATAAAGGATATAGAGAACACAGGGCATAATATCACTAGTTATTTTTCGTATTTCGATGAAAACTATGAGGATCTGCCGGAGGTGATCTGTCTGCTCAAGGGAAATATGATCGGACGGCACTGTTCCATGGAGTTTTTCCAACAGGTGTATCAGAACAAAAGCTTTACATTTCTGTACGATGAGAAACAGTACTGGGACCGGTTTGCGAAGTTCACCGAAAGCAATGAGAAAAACGAGCCCGGAACCACATTTCTTGCCATGGAAAACGTCTATGTCGAGAAAAATAACTCATGGTATGTGGAATCGCCAAACCATCCCAAGCGGTATTTCAATGATGTGGACGACCTGATGCGCTTTATCTACAAAAAGCCTATGATCCCGCAGTATTTTGCCTTTTCCCCGGGGGCGTGCTTTATCGTGAGGCGCGAACAGATCCTGCGGCATAGCAAAGTATTTTACCGCAATCTCAACAAACTGATGAACTATGGGATGGAGCCAGGATTCCCGTCGGAGGCGCATCAGATCGAACGATTGCTGCCGATCATTTTTACATCGCTCGGGGATGTGAATGGATGGATGGATGACGAGGCTGCATTTGATGCAAAACTGCCGGAGTGCAGTGCCTATATACAGTATAAGTATGAGAATAGGCCAAGGCGGTTTAAGAAACTTAGAAAGGCATTGGGATTGATCAGATGAGTGACAGGAATGTGAAAAAGATCGGTGAAGCCTGTTTCTGGCTTGGGCTGATGATAGAATTATTGATCGTGATCATTGACAAGAGTGCGTACACGAACCCGCTGGAGAGCCAGCTGTTCCGGATCACTTTTCTGCTGTTTTGTATCAAGATCGCACTGACAAGGTATTCGACAAAAGAGTGGCTGTGCATACTGCTGTTTGGCGGTATCATGTCTGTGGCATATCTGGTCAATGAGAGGGACGAGACAGTCAGGGTGATCGCTTTTGTGGCGGCGTGTAAGGGAATGGACATCAAAAAAGTCATGAAGGTGGTATTCTGGGTGACGTTTACAGGCTGCGCTGCGCTGGTGGTGCTCTCGGTGACGGGAGTGTACGGTGCGGTATCGCTCACAGCCGACTTTGGCAGAGGTGAGGGAGGACAGTTGTATGAGACTAGGTATGTACTCGGGATGGGGCATCCGAATGCGTTGCACTGTATGCTTTGGATGCTTGCCGTACTGGCGGTCTACAGTTATGCGGATCGATTAAAGTGGTATCATTTTGCCGGACTTGGAGTGCTGGATATCGCATTCTTTTCCCTTACAGATTCCAAAACGAGTGTTATAGTATGGATGATGTTTGTTGTCATGACTTTTATTATGTGGTATAGTAAAAAATGCAGGGAAAATAAGGGTGTATATATCCTGGGCGCAATGATCGTGCTGGGGTGTGTCATATTTGCTATGATCGGTTCCCATGTGGAGAATACCTATCTCACACAAGACACACTGATGCACAAGCTTGACAAACTGTTAAATGGCAGATATCAGGGCTGTTATGCGGTTGAGGCGGCAAGGCTTGAGAACTGGAAACTATTCGCGGCGCCGGAGAATACAGCGTATTTCGACGCCGGATTTGTCCGACTGTTTTACTGGTATGGGATCATTCCGGGAATCATATATGTCGGGATGAATGTCTACTTGCTGTACCAGAGTTACAGGCAGAAAGATTATGTCATGTTCACGATGACAGTGGCTTTTTCCGTCTATAACCTGATGGAGGCGCATTTCATCTCCGTCTATATACTCAGAAATTATCTGCTGGTGTTGATGGGATATTACTGGTATCAGCCGTTTGAAAGAACAAATGCATACGAGGGATATTTTTGGCAGGTCAAAGGTCTGCTCGGAAAGGCGTAGGAATGGAACTGGTAAGTGTTATCGTGTTGGCGTACCGGTCGGCAGAGACGATCATAGAGACGCTTGACAGTATAAAAAATCAGACCTATCCAGACATTGAACTGATCATTACAGATGACTGTTCCCCTGACAATACGGTGCAGGTGGTCCGGGAGTGGATCGCGGAAAATGAGGGAACCCTGACAGCCATAAAACTGGTCACGTCAGATAAGAATACAGGACTGCCGTCGAATATCAACAGAGGTCTCAAAGTGGCAGAAGGCGTTTATTACAAGGGGATTGCAGGTGATGATTACATGACTGCAGATGCCATTGAAAACTATGTCCGCTTTTGCGAGGAGAATCCTGGTGTATTTCCGATCGCGAAGGTGAAGCTGTTCAACGACAAGAATCCAGATGCGGTCTACGCGGATGTGCAGGGGTATTGTGACAGGTGTTATGAGTTTGCACAGAAAGACTATCGGGAACAATATAGACTGTTATTGATCCAAAACAGGATCGTCGCGCCGTCGGCAACCTTCTATCCGATGGATTTTATCAGGCAGGTCGGCGGTTATGATGAATGCTACAGGTGG
>CAJUQU010000248.1 GCA_910588595.1 uncultured Lachnospiraceae bacterium
AGCTGCGAGGTGGCACTGCGAAAACCGGATATCGTATCCTGCATGGACTGGATAATGGTGCGGAGACTGTTGCGGATCAGGGTGAAATCGCCCTTGTAGTCCATCTGCGGGGTGACGCACAGATTGCCGCCGGCAACCTGCGTGAGTACCTGCTGGATATCGGATATGTAGTTGTTGATGCTCTCCACAGTGGTGCCCAATGTATGTGTCAGCACTTCGAGTTCATCCTTGGAGCGGACAGTTGTCACGGTGGAGTGCAGGTCGCCGTCGGAGAGCGATACCATACGGGATGTAACACTCTTGACAGGACGGGAGATCGACTGTGCCAGGTGCAGGACGAGCAGGATCGAGAGGACCAGCACTGCCATTGTGGCTGCCACTGCCAGGTACACGGCACTGTTGATCGTATGGCTGTAATCTGCCTCGGGAATGTGCAGGACGAGCGACCACTGTGTGCCGCGGATCGGGGAGAATGCGACCAGTATGTGCTCCCCGTCAACGGGAAATTCCGTGGCGCCGGTCTCTCCGGCAGTGATGCGGCTGAGCGAATCTGCGTCCTCACCGCCAAGCTGTGTCAGCGTGCTGCCTGACAGGACGAGGGACTGGTCTGAGTGCCCGGTGATGTTTCCCTTGCGGTCAACCATGTACGCTGTGCTGTGTGCGCCCAGATTGATGCTGCTGATCACATCGTTGAGGGTGTCGTACTTGTATACACCGATCACGTACATCGCGGTCTCGCCGTCCTCCTTCACGGGCATACCCATGGTAATGCCCAGTTTTTCCTGAAATATCGTGGAGGATGCGGTGGTGAAGTTGTCGGTCTCCTGAAGGAGTGCCAGGAAGTCCGCATCCAGACCCTGTGGTGCACCGTCGATGCCCTGGATCAGCTTTCCGTCCAGATCATACAGAGCAATGGTGTGCAGCTCGTAGATCTCGGCAGTCTCCGCCAGGATCTCCGCGCGCCTTTGGGCTGAGCCGGCTTCGCCGAGATCACCCGCCAGCGTCATCATGCGGTCCGCCAGCATGTGGATGTTGGCTTCCACTGTCTTTGCAGACTGCCGTACCATGGGCTGGAGGCTGTCTAGCAGGATGTTGGTTGCCAGATACTGCATGGACAGTGCCATGATTCCACAGCTTACAATTACTAGTACCAGGATATTAAGGGTGGTGCTTCTCAATATTCTTCCATTGAGACTTCGTCTGGGCTTCCGCTGTTGGAAGTCTGTCTTGTTTGTGGTCACGATTTGATCTCTCCTTTTTGTATCTTTACTGTTTATGATCGGGCAGGGGAACACAGTCCTGCGTTGCCCGGATTCTAAGCACTGGTCAGTCTCTGATGAAAATCTGACGCTGTGCCATACGTAAATAAAAGCCCATTTATGCTTTGGCAGAAAACAGATAGCTGTTTTCTGGCAGGGATATAATGTGCTTCTTATAGTATATGAAATAATAGAAGTCAGTGCGACTCCTCATACAGGATAACAGCGCAAAAGCCAGCGCTCTTATCGAAAACAAAGGATATTTTCGGTAAGCTATATTATATCATAGACGATCGTGGAAAGGAAGAGTGTTTTTTACGGTAAATCCCTCCCAGGGGGCTGGCAGTTCGAGCTTGTGGATCATATTTTCGAGAACCGGCTCTGGGATGTAGCGCGCCCTTTTCTGGTTTCGGTCAAGCAGCTCCTGGTACGGCGCCTCCAGGTACACGATGTGCACCCGTGCACCGTATCCGGCAAAGAGGCTGATCAGCCTCTGCCTGGTCTCCTGGATGATATTCGTCGCATTCCAGATAAACGGCTTTTTCTGCCTTAGAAGAGTTTTTGCCTGCGCAAGGGCGATCTGTACGACCTTTCCGGTGTTTTTTGCAGGCGGTATGCCATTTTTCCTCCGGATCTCGTCGAGAGAGATCACAGGTATTTTCATATTGTTTTGTTCGATCCAGCTGTCCTTCCCCGCCAGAGGAAGTCCCGACATCATGATGACATCAAATTCCGTGTCGTCATACAATTCAGCCATGTGCCATAAGTCTTCCTTGTGATAATACTGGTATCTTGTGTAAGGGTTTGCAAATGTATATGGGCTCTCCCAGATGCCAAGTTCTTTTGCATAATCAGCGAAAAATTCCACGTGATCTTGCAGCTGTTCGGATCCGTATGTGATGCGTCCCTGTATGTCCGCTTTGGAAAGCAGGTATAAGAGCCGCAATGGTATACTTTCTGCTGCTTTGAACAAGTCAGATTCGGGTTTGGTCCTGGCCCAGAACCATACAGGCAGTCCGTGATAGCGGATCAGTTTTGCCACTGCCTCCCTCTGATCAAAGGTCAGGTCAAACTGATCTGCTTTCCTGTAAACCGTTCTTCGGAATACTTTTTCCCCGATCATGGTATGTTTTGGCGAGATCCACTTTCCGTCCTCCTGCCGCGTGCAGGATATTTTTCCGATGTCATGGAACGCTGCCGCCAGGAATAGGAGCGCCTGCTCCTCCTTGGGCAGGGCACTCCACGCATCGAGTTCCAGCAGCTTTTCACACACCATTTCCGTGTGTGCGTACACGTCCCCCTCCCCGTGGTATGCAGGATCCTGGGGGATATTTTTCAGCGCATTCAACTCGGGACAGAGGTCGGAGAGCCGGCGGAAAGAAAAGCCGCTATTGTGGATCGCGCTAAGGATTTCCTGCTTCATCGACATCCCCACCTTCCTGCATGGCAAACAGATCAACCCCGTCAGCCAGACGATTGGCAATAATGGGGCGGTTTACCCAGTGGCTCTCCGAATCGAGGATCGTGTTGAGGAAAGAACCCCGCACAAATTTCAGGCGGTCCGTGACATGATCTCCGTCCTCCACCTTGATATAGATCCCTTCCATGATCCCTGTCAGGTCGGTCTGACGCAGGGCTGGTTCGGTATTGACGCCGCTTTTTTTGCACTGTGTGAGCAAGCTCTTTTCCGGATTCCCGGATATGAAGAGGCTGGGGCCGATCCACTTTGCGATATCGTCCACTGTTTGGAAAGTTCCTTCTGTCAAGACGCGGACGGACCGGACAAAAGGGGCATTTTCGAGCAATTCCCTGCGTCTGCGCGTGGAATAAAAGCACTGTTCCTGCTTGTCAAAAATGTCAAATTCCATAAAATAATGAGGCAGTCTGTCATAAAACACCGTGTGCTTGGCATACAGCCATTCGCCGTACATCACATAGCGGTCTCCCAGCAGCCGGTGCAGCCGCTCCTCGAAGCAGCCTGCCCAGAGCTTGAACAGGTCAAACTGCCGCTCTCCGTATCCGCCGTTCAAAAAGTGCCCGCGGCTCTGCAGATACATTTTTCCGTCTCTGCCGAAACTGATGCCGCAGTTTGCGCCGTCCACTTTTTCTTCCAGAACGAGGTGCTTTCCGTTGATATCACTTAATCTTGCGCAGTCTAGGTCCTCGTCGCCCTGCTGCTCCCTGGAACCTTCGAGATGTCTGGTCCGAGGGTATTTATAAATCTGTTCCATATAATCCTCCTATTCTGATCTTTGAACTGATACCGAGACAACAAAAACAACAGTCACGATCAGCTGTCTTTTCGTGCCTGCGGTGCTGTCTGTATTGAGTTGTCAGAATATCGCATTACATGGTAAGCCTCCTGCCTCAAACAAAATGTGTTTGTCGTTTTTCACTATAACAATATCACCAGGTGAAATTCTTGTCAAGAATGGCAGCGGGATATTCGATCTGTTTGGCTTCGAGTATGTTTCGGGTGATCTCCGCCGCGGTCAGGCTGTCTGTATGGTCAGTGCCCTGAATGTTCGTGGCAAAGAACCATGTGTTATCATACGACTCCACATATCCTACAAACCAGCCGTTGACGCTTTTGCCGTTGACGATGCCGGTGCCTGTCTTTCCGAACAGGACGGTTCCCTCCTGCTCGGAAAGTTTCAGCGAATCCTTGACAGCCTGCACATTGCGGCTGTCAAAATCAAATTCGTTTGTGTAGAGCTTTCTCATCAGTTCCACCTGTTCCAACGCGGAGATCTTGAGAGACGATTCCATCCAGAAATCATGTACACCGCTGGACAGATCGCTGTTTCCGTATTCGATCGCGCGGTAAAATTCTTTTAATGCATTCCAGTCTGCGCGTTGGTCGAGCTCCTGGAAGTACCAGTTCACGGAGTTGCGCATCGCAGAATCCAGATCCTGGTCCTGATTCCACTCGGGGTAGGGGAAGGATTGTCCATCATACATTAAGATTGACGAGTCCGGGCGGATCAACTGATTTTCCAGGGCGAAAAGTGCGCTGTATATCTTGTACGTTGAATCTGGCGAGAAGCGCTTTGCGGCGTGCGTTTCGTTGTAGAGGATCCAGGTATCGGCGCTGGTATCATACAGGACAAAACAGCCCTCGCGGTCCGCAAAGAATTCTGACAGATCTTCTGTCTGTATGACGGCGCCCTCTGGAAGCGCAGCCCTTGGCTCTGACGCAAGGACGGGGATCAACGCGGTGGATTCCAGGATCAGTGCGGCTAAGAAAGCGAGCGCGGTCCGTTCCCTGATCGTCTGCCATTTGGTCTGCGGCCTGTACGCGGCTATGTTCAGGATCCTCTTTCTGATTTGTCCGGCGCTGCCGCCGATTCCTGCCGCAAGCGAAAAGGGATACAGCGACATTTTCTGTGCAAAGTTGAGCAGGGTATTGCCGTAAGCGATATAGTCGTCCTGATCCAGCATCTGCAGAACGAAACTGTCACAGGCAATTTCGCGGTCGGTTCGGATCTCCCTGACTGCATACCATACGGCAGGATTGAACCAGTAGAGCATGGATGCGATGTTCATCAGGAAGTTGATCAGGGCATCTTTGTGTTTGTAGTGCTGCAGCTCGTGCAGGAGCATGTATCTGATATCGTTTTCCGCAAAATCTGTGATCAGTCGGATCGGGATATAAATGCGCGGACGAAACATGCCGACCACAATGGGGGATCTGATGAATGCAGTGCTGTAGATCGGGATATCCCGCCGGATCCGCAGCTGTGTGCGGCATCTCTGATACAGCCGCCTCACATCTGCACTCTGGAGCGGGAGCGCGGATTTTTCTATACAGTATAGATGCAGCCGTGACCTTATCATGAATACAGTCATTGCGCCCATTCCGACTGCCCATATCACAAGAGGAACGAAATCGGCGGCTGGCGCGGAATTCCTCGTCACAGAAATGGCAAAATCATTCAGCCAGTCCGCAGTGGAAAGCGGGCTGGCTGCTGTGGGCAGCATTGCTGTATCCGGTTTGGGTGAGAGGTTTGCCTGCACAAAATGGAACCAGCGTATCAGCCAGGAAAATCCTGCCGGCCGGACGGACAGAAAAGGAAGCGCCAACACGACTGGCAGCAAAAACCAGATGTGGTACTGACTGCCTGCAGATAAATGTTTTCTTAAAATTTTCTTTGCCAGTGTGATCGCGGCGATCATCACACTGATCAAAATATTACAGTATATAAAGTGTACGCTGAATTGGATCATGGCAGATACTCCTGTGTTTACGATGATCGTTACAAACAGCCGATAAAAAATTCAGCCGTTTTACGGACAGGACCGGCGGACTATTTAGATCTCTGGTCGAGCAGACGGCGCAGGTCGCGTATGTCCGCTTCGGATAGTTCGTCGTTATCCAGGTATGCGGAAAGCATCGCGGAGATATTTCCATTATAATACTTTTTCAGGAAAGAATTGCTCTCCTGGCTGACGTATTCATTTTCTCCCACCAGCGGTGTGTAGACGAACACACGCCCCCTTTTCTCGTATGTGAGCGCATGTTTTGTCACCAGACGCTTGATCAGCGTCTGGATCGTTTTAGGATTCCAGGAAGTTGTCGTCTCCAATTTCTCTACGATCTCGTTCGTGCTGACAGGCGCATGCTGCCAGACGATGCGCATGACCTCGTACTCGGCTTCTGATATCTGTGGCAATGGTTCCATGTTTCCCCCCCTTGTTGGATGACCTATAAAGTATTACATGTGTAGTAAAAATAGTATAGTATGCGCTGCGGCTTCTGTCAATGCTGCAGATCGAATTTAAAAGCGCTTATGTTGTCACAAGCCAGCCAGCGCTTTCCGGATGCGTACGGACAGCACATAGAATCATACATGCCCGCATAATGCAGGCGAATGAGAGTTAATTAAAATTGCATTTTTTTCTCCATAGTGATACAATGAGTTGACCAAACATAAAAAGTCGACGGTAAGGAATTATCTTGATGAAAACACATGATCGAATGGAGGAGAAATATGATAACACAGAAATATAAGGACATGCTTGGTGCGAAGTCGGTGATCCGGCAGATGTCG
>CAJUQU010000249.1 GCA_910588595.1 uncultured Lachnospiraceae bacterium
ATATCACGGGCGATGTCACCCTGTACTACGGCAAATTTATCACTGCGGTGGTCAATTTCCTGATCATGGCTCTGATCGTTTTCCTGCTCGTCAAGGTGATGAACACGGCTATGTCGCGCATCCACAAGGAGGAGCCGCCCAAAGCTCCCACCACCAAGACCTGCCCTTTCTGCAAGTCCGAGATTGCGCTTGCAGCCACCAGATGCCCGCACTGCACATCGCAGCTTGAGGGCGAAACAGTCCATAAGACAGAACAGATCGAGCAGCATTAAACTGCTCGATCTGTTTTTATGCACACGGGCACCCAGAGGAAGAATGTCAGCAAAAGCTGACGGGTGCCCGGCTGTGCGATCACAGCCGTTCTCCAGCCAGCAAGTCTGTCAATGCCGCAAATTCTCGGAGCGTGAGCGCCTCCCCGCGGATCGCGGGCGGCAGTCCCATCTCTTCCAGCGCCGACAGCACCCTTTCTTTTTTGAGGTTCAGTCCCGCGGCATTGCCCAGCCCGTTCACAAGTGTTTTCCTGCGCTGGTTGAACGACGCGCGGATCACGTCAAACATCATCTTTTCGTCCGACACGGTCACGGGCGGCTTGTCGTGGCACGTCAATCTTATGACAGCGCTGTCAACATTGGGGCGCGGCATAAAGCAGCCTGCCGGCACGGTCATCACCACTTCCGGTTTGGCGTAATACTGGACTGCCAGCGAGAGCGCACCGTAATCTTTGGTGCCCGGTCCCACCTGCATGCGCTCTGCCACTTCCTTCTGCACCATGATCGTGATGCTGTCGAGCGGCACATGGCTCTCAAAGAGCCCCATGATGATCGGTGTCGTGATATAATACGGAAGGTTTGCCACGACCTTGATCGGACGGCCGCCGTTTCTTTCCCGCACGACCGCATTGATATCCACTTTCAGGATGTCCTCGTTGAGGATCGTGATATTGTCATAAGATGAAAGCGTATCCTGTTCGAGGATCGGTATCAGCTTTTTGTCGATCTCCACTGCGACAACCTCCCTCGCGTTCTCACAGAGGTACTGCGTCATCGTGCCGATCCCAGGTCCGATCTCGAGCACACAGTCATCTTTGTCGATCCCTGCGGCGGCAATGATCTTTTCCAATATATTGGAATCAATCAGAAAATTCTGCCCGTATTTTTTCTGAAAGTTAAAATTGTATCTCTGTAATACTGCGATCGTGTTTGTCGGATTTCCAAGCGTTGCCATATACCACTCTCCCTCTGCTCTTCCCTTTTCGAAACCTGTGTTCGACTACCATCTGCATATTATTTCATTATTAATTCATTATCATGATGCTGGGGTCAAAAGGGTATTTTAGAAAAATGAATTGTGCAATTTCAACAAAATAACCATTGAAAATGTTGATTGGAATAGGTTTTCAATTCATTTGTTATGCAATTACACAACAACTATTCTTTGAATTGACCTTTTGACCCCAGCATCTTATCATCTAAGTACCTATCCGATACATCTGTCTCGCATTCTGTTCGGTCTCTGATACTACTTCCTCGTAGGATATTCCCTTGATCTCGGCTATCCGCTGTGCGATGTATGGTATATGGAGCGACGAGTTTCTCCTGCCCCGGTTTGGTTCCGGCGCCAGGTACGGGCTGTCCGTCTCGAGCACGATCCGCTCGATCGGTACCGCCTCCACCACTTCCTTGAGTTTTCTGCCGTTTTTGAAGGTCACTACACCACCGACTCCGATATAAAATCCCATTTTGACATACGCCTGTGCCATCTCTGCACTGTAGGAAAAGCAGTGGATGACACCGCCAATCTCTTCCGCGCGGTGGGCTTTTAACATCTCATACGTGTCCTGTGCGGCATCTCTGGAGTGGATGATCACCGGCTTTTTGACCGCACGCGCAAGCTCCAGCTGGCGTGCGAACCACAACCGCTGCGTCTCCTGCGAAGGCTCGTCCCAATAGTAGTCGAGTCCGATCTCTCCCACTGCCACCACCTTTTTGTGAAGGCACTGCGCCCTGAGCTCCGCAAAATTGTCTTCGTTCAATTCCGCCGTCTCGCTCGGGTGCACACCCGCCGCCGCATAGACAAAAGGATATTTTTCTGCGAGTTTGATACTTGCCATAGTGCTTTTCAGGCTTGCGCCCACATTGACGATCCAGCCGATGCCGTTCTCCTGCATGGATGCCAGCAGCGCGTCCCTGTCGTCGTCATATGCCTCGTCATCATAATGGGCATGTGTCTCAAATATCATGATCTAATATACTTTCCTTTCCCCGTTTCTGAGCAAACTGATGTTTTATCACTCATCGTCATCTGCCTCATAATCTTGGTAATAGTCAATGAAACATTTGATGATATGCTCCCGCACACGGACCGATTCCGTCTGCTGTCCGTCATTTTTCAGACTGTCGATCCATTCCCCATCGATCATGCAGCCAACGTCCATATTGATGCCATACTTCGCTTTTTCAAGCAACGCCACATCAGTCATGTCGCCAACACAGTACAGATATCCGCAAAGCAATCTGATATATTCAGAACTTCCCTCTTGAAAATCCTCAATTTCCTGTTCGATCAGAGTCCGGATTTCGCTCTTTGAGATGGCAGAAAAGTCAAATCCCAGGCGTTTCACCAAATCCTGTGCTCTCTTTTCATTTGTTTCGATTATTAAATCTGTCTTGATATCTAACTCATAGTCTGCCGCAATAATATTATAAACCACATCGTACGTGACCAGACGATAATGGTGGTAACACTCTATGTCACAATCCTTTCGTATCGGGATCGATCGCAGCCATACGCTCTCCTCGATCATGTCAAAATCACTGCTATCGTGATAGCTGACGTCACCCATACTTTCATAAGTGTCCAGTTCACAGGAAAAGCATGCCAGCACGTTTCGAAAATTCAATATGCAGGGAAACCAATCTCTTTCATCCGGGCGCGCAGAAACATTCCCGCCATTGATATCTACTGTAAAAGTCATATTGAAGCCATCACTTTTCACATGGTCTAAAAATATACTGTCACGCATAGTGATAATGCCTAACTTTG
Source organism: uncultured Lachnospiraceae bacterium (assembly GCA_910588595.1). GTDB lineage: Bacteria > Bacillota > Clostridia > Lachnospirales > Lachnospiraceae > COE1. Next base: position 3,043 of record CAJUQU010000249.1, read on the forward strand.
TTTCGATCGGAACTGACCGCCCCATTATACTTGCTCCCCCAATATGTAATGTTGTCTTTACTAAAGCGTGTTTGAAAAATGCCAAGCATCATGCTTTCGTCTCACTGCTGATTTTGCCGAAAAAATGGTCAACCTCCTTCTTCACCGCTTCCGGCGAAAGCGACTTCGACAGATAGCCGCTTGGTTTCAGCGCGAGCACTTTCTCGATGCGCTCCTTGTCCACCCTGCTGGTCAAAAAGATAACCGGTATGTCCGCATATTCCTCCTCGGCACGAATCATCTCCAGTACTTGATCGCCCTTGCACACAGGCATCTCATAATCCAGCAAGATCAGATCTGGTCTGTCAAGTATCATACTTCTAAGCGCAGCCACACCTGATGTCACCGTGGAGACTTCATAGTCATCACTCAACACCTTCTGTATAGTCTTTAGGATGAAAGCTGAATCATCTACGATCAATACTTTACTCTTACCACTCTTTGCAGCTTTTTCTGCTTTGTTTTGGGATAAGTACTGCTCAACCGCTGACATAGCGTTCTCTGTAATGATCGAAACCCCATCCTCGATCTGAACCATGTCAACCGTCGTCATACAGAATGCAAAATATCCCTTTTCGGTATCAAACAGCAGGCTATACTGCGGACTATGCTTCTCAAAAACCTTTTGGAACTGATCGTATGTCAGAAGCTGTTCTTCCTTTATCTCTGCCTGCTGCAACTCTGCAAAGTGCACCTTTATGTGCTCCACCAGCTGTCTTGCTGTATATCTTGCCGCATTCATCAACATCGTATTTACGGATTTGTTTTTCGTCTTTAACACACTACCGATTGTCTCAACAATCAGTTGTTCCTCAAAGATCAACAAAAACTCCCATCTCTTTTTTCCGGTGGTAGTGTATATCAGACGGTAGTAGATCCCATCGCCGAATTTTTCTCCCCCATAGCAGCTGCTGATCAGACGCGAATCTAACTGAAACATGCTGTACACCTGACTGACAATTGATTGTCCCATCACTGCCTGTTCCTCTTCGGACAGAAGGTTCTCCCACTGTTTTATAGGTTTTCCACTCACGATCGCGCGATCTTCTATTGTGGTATGTCCGATCAGCCATCCTGCACATACGCCAAGAAAATGATTGACGGCAATCTCAGAATAGTCTGACGAGTCCAATTCCCTCTCTAGAGCCGGCAGGGTAATATCACGAAAGTTCTTGTGGATCCGCCTGTGCATCTCAAGTCCTTCATAATCAATTGAAGCCATATACGCTTCCTCGTCCGCAAAGTGCTGGAGTGCATGATCCTTAAAATATTTTACCGACTCCTGGCAAACCCACTTGCTTTTGTCTTCTTCTTGTCCATAATCAAACAGTTTATTGAGAATGCTAAACAATTTCTTATGCTCTTTATCGATCGTATCTACTCCGATGCTATAGCGCTTATTCCATGCCAATTGATTTCCCATATGTTTTCTCCTTTCTGAAAAGCTGCCTTAATAATTTAGTATAACACAATATTCCAAATTTTGTCTTGTCAGTTTTACGCAAAAGTCATCTTTTTTTACACAATGGACAAACTCCTTTATAATCTTATTGCCTGTCAAAGGCTATCTAAATTGGTGTTTGGGGAAAATTTGTACACAGGGTCTGCGGCTATCTAGCCACCATTCTGCCATGGGATCCTGCGTCAAATCCTTTTTTGACTTTTCAAGTTCATAACACTGAAGTCTTAAAAATGCACAAAAAAGAACCGTCCCCAAAGCTTTTCATATCCTCAAAAACAGTCCTTTAAAGTGCACCGCCAGGGGCTCGAATCTTGGACACCCTGTTAAGAGTTTTGCTATCTAAATCTGGAAATATGGGATTTGTATTACAAAATGGATATCTGGAGATTTGTTTTGTAAAATTTGTCATACAAAGTATCTTGCAATTAGGAAATGCATATGCTATAATTGCCGTAGGCGAAGGATGTTAGTGACCATGCGGTCAGCTTAACAAAAGCGAACCCCCAAGATGTTGCGATCTTGGGGGTTCATTTCTGGTTTAATTAGTATTAAGATTAGTTTTGACCAGACTTAGGCTCGTTGCCGCTTAAAACTCTATCGAACCATTTGCATACGTAATAGGCGATTACTTTTGCCATGATAGAGAGTATGAAGGATATTAGTTCGGCCATACGGTCACCTCCTTCCTGATGCCAGTATAGGAGGGGCAACATATATATCATAATGGAAATGTCGAAAAAAGTCAATTTTATAGATTTTTCAAATTACCTATGCTATGATGATCACGGGCAGAGGATGTTAATTCGATTAATGAAACATCTCTTTTCTGAACCCTGTATTTGAGGAGTAACAAATATCACACCAACATTCAGAATTTATCAATTTTTATTGATTTCCGGGTGCTGGTGTGATATTATAATATCAATCAATCTCTATAAGGATGTAAAGCAGTGGAGCTATGCGCAAGCGTTGAAGCTGTTTTACATCTTTATTTTTTCATTTACGTTTTTGATGTGTTCCTGTTTTAGACTTTCACTAACCTGTGTGTATGGATAAAGTTTGTCATAGATCGATATCAGTTTCTTTTGTGATAATGTATTGGGGGTTTTTGCAGACAGATCACTGACTGTTCTTATAGCACGTCCTAAATATATTACCTTTGTTTCCGGATCTGCTACTTCAATATTTTTCAGAGTGCACTCATTTGAGAAAATAATAATGGAATAGATTGGTAAGTTATCCCCAATTATCTTTTTTAAATATTTTATGTGCATCCTGTTCTGCCTGATCGGGTTATAGAAATGCGTTTTATGTATTTTGTTTCCGGCTGCTAATGTCTGTGTCCATAATTCCTGGTGCTCACTTCCGTATATCCAACCGTCGTAATTTTTGCTTTCAATAACAAAAATTCCATTGTATGTTAATAAAATCACGTCAATTTCAGTTGTCTCGTTGTGCTCTCTCGGTAAGTAACAATTAAATAGGAATCTTCCGCCATAATCTTCATATATTCGAAGTATTAGAAATATCTTGTATTCTCCATGTAAGCCTTTGTCTTGTATAACATTTTCGTATCTATTCTTTGTTGTTAGGTAATATGTTGACTGGTAATAATCATCGTACTTAGTTGATGTTTTGAATACTTTTTCGAGATTTTTACAAATTTTATATGTACTCTTTAAAATAATTCTTATTATTGTCTTGACAGTTGAAAGTTCTCAAAAAAATAACCCTTTCGCATAAATCTATGGTAT
>CAJUQU010000250.1 GCA_910588595.1 uncultured Lachnospiraceae bacterium
CTCTTTCCCTACACGACGCTCTTCCGATCTGCACCTGTCTGCTTCTATCACATGCAATTTTAAGGTGTATGGACAGTTTGGTGTTTCACCTACTTTGCGCACTACAAACACATCCCCGCTTGACAGCCATGAGTAGAAACATAACTGCTGCATCATATAAAAATCATTGACTCCTGTAATGTCACACCGCTGCTTATGCTCTGCCCACATCCGGAATTCTGCTTTCACTCCCCGTTCCCACTCCTTTGCCTGTTCTGATGTGAGTCCAAGGATCGCCCGGTCTGGTCTCGGATTTAATTTCAGCCCCAGACCGATGGTGTTTGTGCGGTTGGTTTTTACTGCAGACGCCGCTATTGGAGCCGACATTGTAAGCATACGTCCACGCTGCCTTAACGTGTAATTATTGTCGTCAATGTCTTCTCTCGGACTGCCCGACATAGGATTAAATCCCTTTAAAGCCCTCCTGGTATGACTTGCCCCTGCCTGTCCGTATCCCTTTGCACCAGATAGATGCAGATTGTTATATACCATACTCCCACCTTACCAGTCCCTCGGTACTATTGCCATTGCTTTTCTCGGTCTGATACCGTTTAACAGATTTTCAAGTTCATCGCGCTCATCCTCAAGCTTTTCGATCTGTTCCTTGATGTTACTGCTATATTGATACCTTGATATCGTCCTGCTGCCAATGGTGTAACTTTGTATTCCTTTTGCTGCCATCAGTTCTTTCTCCTTGGCGTAATAGGATTTCAGACGCTCATTGATTTTTTCAATACGTCTTACGATCTGTTGTCTTGTCAGCATCTTCATGCTATATATCACCTACCATTCATCTTCAAATGACTGTCTTTGTTTTTGTTTCCTATATTTTTTCTTTGGGTTTGGCTTTTTCTCTGGCACCAGCTCTTTCAATGTCCTGTAAATACGGTCAAGATTCGGACGTAAAGATTTGAATGCCGCATTTGCGTAATTCCTGCAGTCAAGTGCCTCATTACGCTCATGTCCGGGTATCTTTTCCCATTTCCATTTACCGTTCACATATGTCATTTTCTCTGACAGAAGTCCGGCAAAATACGTCGCATCGTACCCAAGATGATCATTCAATGGAAAATGTGAGTACCTGCTTCCGGGTTCTTTTACATCCAACCCCGACATGATATGATCCTTTCCCGCATCAACACCAAGCGTATAAAGCCATGCCGTGCCTACTACAACCTTTTTCTCTTTTCCCTTTAAAATATTTACTTTCTTCGGAATCGATACGTACGGTATTCCGTCAGCACTTTTTCCTTTAATGGCAAATACCCTTTTGCGCAGGCGCTTGTTGCACTGCTCATACACCTCCTGTGTACGGTTGCCCCCACTGTCAACAAATGTTACGGAAATCTTTAACTTTTTGCCGTCCGCAAATGAATAAGAGCGGTCTATAACTCCGTCTAACCGCTCCCATGTATCATCTTCAGCAGGATCTCCCATGATGATCCCTTTTTCAATCCCCCAGTTTTCTTCATGAAACCCATATCCTACAACCTCATATTCCAGTCGGTTTCCCTGTGTATCAACCCCGCAGGTAAGACAGAGGACACCATCCGGCAGTTCAGCATTGTACATTTCTCTTCTTGCAAGCAGCTGTTCCTCATCTGTCTCACAGCTCCGATCTTCCCATAGCTGTCCAAATTGTGTATTATAGACTGTTTGCAGCTTTTCTGGATCCGTTCCCGCCTCCAGAAATTTTAAGATGATCTCTTCCCATGTCATCCATGGGCTTGCAAAAGCATTGATCCAGAACGATCGTACTCCCTTGTCATACGCATCCGGATTCTCCGCGATCCACTTTTCGATCTGTTCCTTGATGTTACTGCTATATTGATACCTTGATATCGTCCTGCTGCCAATGGTGTAACTTTGTATTCCTTTTGCTGCCATCAGTTCTTTCTCCTTGGCGTAATAGGATTTCAGACGCTCATTGATTTTTTCAATACGTCTTACGATCTGTTGTCTTGTCAGCATCTTCATGCTATATATCACCTACCATTCATCTTCAAATGACTGTCTTTGTTTTTGTTTCCTATATTTTTTCTTTGGGTTTGGCTTTTTCTCTGGCACCAGCTCTTTCAATGTCCTGTAAATACGGTCAAGATTCGGACGTAAAGATTTGAATGCCGCATTTGCGTAATTCCTGCAGTCAAGTGCCTCATTACGCTCATGTCCGGGTATCTTTTCCCATTTCCATTTACCGTTCACATATGTCATTTTCTCTGACAGAAGTCCGGCAAAATACGTCGCATCGTACCCAAGATGATCATTCAATGGAAAATGTGAGTACCTGCTTCCGGGTTCTTTTACATCCAACCCCGACATGATATGATCCTTTCCCGCATCAACACCAAGCGTATAAAGCCATGCCGTGCCTACTACAACCTTTTTCTCTTTTCCCTTTAAAATATTTACTTTCTTCGGAATCGATACGTACGGTATTCCGTCAGCACTTTTTCCTTTAATGGCAAATACCCTTTTGCGCAGGCGCTTGTTGCACTGCTCATACACCTCCTGTGTACGGTTGCCCCCACTGTCAACAAATGTTACGGAAATCTTTAACTTTTTGCCGTCCGCAAATGAATAAGAGCGGTCTATAACTCCGTCTAACCGCTCCCATGTATCATCTTCAGCAGGATCTCCCATGATGATCCCTTTTTCAATCCCCCAGTTTTCTTCATGAAACCCATATCCTACAACCTCATATTCCAGTCGGTTTCCCTGTGTATCAACCCCGCAGGTAAGACAGAGGACACCATCCGGCAGTTCAGCATTGTACATTTCTCTTCTTGCAAGCAGCTGTTCCTCATCTGTCTCACAGCTCCGATCTTCCCATAGCTGTCCAAATTGTGTATTATAGACTGTTTGCAGCTTTTCTGGATCCGTTCCCGCCTCCAGAAATTTTAAGATGATCTCTTCCCATGTCATCCATGGGCTTGCAAAAGCATTGATCCAGAACGATCGTACTCCCTTGTCATACGCATCCGGATTCTCCGCGATCCACTTTTTAGGCTGCTTTCTGATGCTCTGCTCTGTTGATGCACACCCGCAATGCGGGCAGGCGCAATTTATATCAGATACTTTAAACTGCTTTTTCCCGTTTACCTTCTTTACTTTTGTTTCGAAACGGATATGGTTGAAGGTGATAAAAAAGTATTCGTCACAATGTGGGCATTGAACGCACCAGTGTTCCTGCGTACCATTGTTAAAGGCATCCTCAATATTGGACGCCCCCTTTATCGTCGGTGTTGATACCTCGACCATCTTGCGATTGTAAAAAGTATTGGTGCGTGCCTCTACCAGTCTCCACGGATCCCCTTCTGTTCCGGCGCTTTTCGGCCAGCGGTCTCTTTCATCGCCGAATACATACCTGCAGGGAATCGACGCAAGATTCGATGGTGAGTTGGCTCCTGTGATTGTGAGCATACCACCCGGATAGGATTTATTGAAGATGGTATTATTGGACTCCCTGCTCTTTACATCCGCCACCTTGTCCCTGAGTGATCTGGTGTCCCTGATCATGGGAGCGATTCTCCGTTTTGAAAAATCTTCGGCTGTAGGCTTTATATTTGGAGTTACAAACATGATCGGTCCCGGATCTACGTCGATAGCATATCCCAGCATGTTTAGCTCCATCTCGCTCTTGCCAACCTGTGATGATGCTACAACCACTATATGATGTATCTTAGGATCGGTAAATGCATCCATGGGCTCTTTCAGATATGGTGTCCTGCTTGTCTTCCACCTTCCCGGTTCGGCGCTGTTTTCTGCCGACAGCCACCTGTACTTGTCTGACCATTCTGTCACTGTCAGCCGCTCTGGCGGCTTGAAATAAACGACAGCTTTCTTTATTGTCCTGTTAAGCTTGATGATTTCCGGATCACTCGCTGGATTCTTCGCTGGCATCCTGCCATTCTTTCCTTTCCAGAACCCTGCGCCTATACTCTTTTGGATCATATTCATATCTGGATAATTCGTCCAGAATATGACATACAGCATCCTTGATAATAACCTGTGCTTCCGTCGCTGTGCCGACTGCTGCCACATCAACCGCAAGCTGTCCGGGCAATGCCAGCAGCATTGATCGGACAGCCAGACACAGGTCAGCAGTCATTTTTTCGACATCTTCTGCAGCGTGCATATGTCCTGCCAGTTCATCAAGCTCTATTTCCGCCATTTTTGCTTTTGCACTTTTGAAATCAATCTCTGCCTGCATCTTCTCGATAATCTTTTGTTCTTTAAGATTACCTTGTGCCTTCGCAGGTCTCGCTTTCAGATATTTTATATAGGATATTACAGAAGGGAATAAGTCATATCGGCTTGCCTTCCGACCGCCCACCTTTACCTCACAGGTATTCAACACGCCGTCCTGTGTAAGCTGCTGGACACGCCTCACTGATTCAAATCCAAGCACTCTTTTTATGAATTTTACATCTACATAGTTCTCCTCAAATGCAATTTCCGGCACTGCCCTTCCCCCCTCCCAGTGCGTAACGAAATGATATTAATTTTTTCCCTGGTAGCTAGACAGTTTCTGGGCTCGCAAGCACCGCAGGGGAAAATTGGGCGTCACAGTACCTTTTTATCTGCTCAGCCTTTTTAAGTGATGCTCCAAACGTTTCCCCAATTCTGTGTTAATCCGCTTGTGAATGTTTTCTGATACCGTCTCATTTGTTATCATCTGTGGAACAGAGACTGTCTTGATCGCTTTTATAGGATATCTCTCATCACTTTCACGCTGAAAAGGTAGTTGTGGTGTTCCTGCTTTGGCGTTGTTGGGCGTTCCCAAGAATACCTTTTTTCCTAACGACTCCCTTCCCGAGCTTTTTTTAATCAGGGCAGTTACTACATATGGTCCCTTGGCTGGTCGGATTTTTGGTTTCATTCCAAAATGTGTAGGTGTCAACACTCTGCCCCTGTATATGATAGATAGATCATCTATCCTCGTTCCATGCACCCGGACACTGCTTCTCCCCCGGATCCCTGTCTTTGCCTCGTTGACATCTGCCTTTTTTATTCCATATTCTTTCGCTACTTCCTGTGATATCCATGACGGACCTCGTGATTTGAAATCTGCAATTGTTCTTTCCACTACTTTTCTGCTTCTGCTGCGCATATCCTGTAACTCATCTACTACATTATCAAATCCCTCAACGATAACATTCATTGTCCCTGCTGCCATTGGAATAATACACCACCATTCTATATGTAAAAAGGCTACCTCTTAAATGCGGGTAGCATTGCTCACTGTTTGAAAATCACAGTATAACATTATCATACTGGATTGCTGGATTTCAATGCGTTTTACTGCGTTTTACTGCTATTTTTTATTTTATTGAACCCTTTTTTATCCTGCTGTCATAATTAACAGAAAAGTCGGTTGGATAATCCAATGATTTATTTGATGATGCCATGCTTTACTTTTACGGATTCTCTTTTTGCAATTCTTTCATGTGCTTCAATGCGGCTCCATGAATCCTAAATACTTTATCATTGTATTTTTCAACGTTTATATTGTAGTCCCTCCTATTTCCAAATATCGCTCCTCTTATTTCGTCCCATTCAAGTTTATCCTCATATCGCATCTGCATCACCAATTTTTCATACGGATTGTCCAACTTTTCAAATAATGAATTTATAATCTTACTTTGTTCTGCCAGATCTTTCTCGAGTCTTTTAATCTTTTCTTCTGCAAATATTTTATTGCATACAGCATTCTCAACAGCAGATACTAATGTTCCACCTATAGATAAACCTGTTTTTCCTGCCGGAGAAGATATGTCATCCTTATTAAGCAATGCATTATACCTTATTATAGTTGTTTCTAACTCTTCATGCTTTCTTAAGTGCTTTTTCAAGTATTCCTTATCGACCATATAAACTCCCCTGCCAGTATTTCTCCATCCATGATTTATTCCATTTTCAGTTTTTCTTTTGCACTTATGCCATATCCTCTTGTGCAAAATTTTGCTTACCTAAGGACTGATATGATGATATTCTATCCATAGGCTTTTATGAGTTTTAAGTGGTAGGTACCTTTGGCGGGTTGCTACCGCTTATTTTTTATTCCATATTTGATTTTCTATTGCACTTTAAGCAATCTGCTATAAAATTCAGTCTTGTTTGCGACGTCGCAACCCTGCTGCCGCTAATTACAAACCAGCAAACTCTTCGTTCAATCTTTCGATTTCTCTAGAGATGTCCGCAATATCTT
>CAJUQU010000251.1 GCA_910588595.1 uncultured Lachnospiraceae bacterium
CGGCTTTGCCTCGGCCCCCATTTCAAATGGGGGATATAGATACTATTTCATTATTCTTTTCGCGCTCTTTACTGCCGCTTATCCAGCAGATAATATATTTTCTGTGCAATTTGTTCCAGCGGCACCTGCCACTTCACCGCGCCCATCTCATATGCCACCTTGGGCATGCCGTACACGATGCAGGTCTTCTCATCCTGTCCTATGGTGCGCGCTCCCGCATTTTTCATGGCTAACAGCCCCTTGGCGCCGTCGCTTCCCATCCCTGTCATGATCACACCGATCGCCTCTTTTCCGGCGACGCGCGCTACAGACTCAAAGAGTGCATCCACTGACGGACAGTGCCCTGTCACCCTTGGACCGTGTTTGCACTCGACCTGGTATCTGCCGTTGATCCTGACAATGCGCATCTGTTTGTCTCCCGGCGCTAAGAGGATCTGCCCGGGCTTCACCACATCTCCGGATACCGCCTCCTTCACCGAGACCTCACCTTCATTGTCCAGTCTGTGCGCATACATCTGTGTATACCCCTCCGGCATATGCTGCACCATCACAATACCAGGAATATCCTTTTTGAGCCCCCTCACGACGGTGGCGATCGCTTCCGTCCCGCCTGTCGAAGCTCCGATCGCTATGATCGATGTCGATGTGGCCTCCGCCGCGTTACATACATTTTTAATCCCCTGCATCACAGCCGGCGCAGGTGCCCTCCTCGACGGGTTCAGCCACTCACCGCCCGCTGCCTTCCTGAGGCGTCCGCATATATTTTCATTTTCAAGCGTCTCGTAATCGTCCCTGAAAGCGATAAAATCCTTTGCGCCTGCACGGTAGGCTTCATCCTCAAACTCAGGCTCTGCAATGACAAGCGTCACTGTGCTCCTCTGCGGCATGAGTTTCCCCAAAAATGTGATTCCCGACATTCTTGGCAGATCCTGGCACAGAAGCATCACGTCAGGGTCACACTCTATGATCTTATCCCTTGCAGTGTAGGCATTGTTCGCCTCCGCTACCACGTCAAGCTGCGGATCCGCCCCGAGTATCCAAAGAAGATGTCTTCTCATCTCAAGATTTCCTACCACCAATAATACCTTTAACTTTTCCATTGCAAACCTCCCCCACTCTATTTTCTATATATGGAAGGTTTTACATACTGAAATCGGGTATTATTCTGCCCCATCGATTCCGTTGAACCGATAAAGAGGTAGCCGCCAGGAGCCATTTTCTCATAAATATTATTCAGCAGCCGCTCTTTTGTCGGTTCATCAAAATATATCATGACATTTCTGATAAACACTACATGAAGCGGCTTTTTGAATGGAAGCGGATTCATCAGATTTAGCTGACGGAACAACACTTCCCGCTTAAGCTCCTCCTTCACCTTGTATTCCTCCTGACTGATCTGCTTAAAAAACCTGCGCACATACTGATGTGGCAGCTGCTCCACAGAATTTCTGGCATAGATGCCCTTCACAGCCTTTTCGAGAACTTTCGTGTCGATATCTGTGGCAAGGATCTTCGTATCCCACTCATTCTGCTCCAGACCCAGAAAATCTTTGCAGATCATAGCCAACGTGTATGGCTCTTCCCCTGTCGACGACGCTGCACACCAGATATGCCAATCCCTGGTACTCTCTGTGCGATTTTTCAATTCGGGCAAAACTTCCTGTTTCAAAAATAAAAATTGCTCATACTCCCTCCAAAAATATGTATGGTTCGTCGTGAGGGCATTCATCAGATCTTCTGCCTCTGGTCCTGTCGGAAACTTTTCCACGCGGTCCATAAAAGCATCATATGAGCTGTATCCCTTTCGCTGCATATAACTATCAAGCCTTCCCTGAACCAAAACCTTTTTTTCATTTAAGTTGATGCCAGCTTTATTTTTTACGTATGCTGCCACCCTTTGAAACTCATGTTCTGTTATCATTTGAGAAACCTTCTATCTGCTTGATTTTATATAATTTATATAATTGCACATTATATTTATGATTATAACATTGGATTCATAAGTTGTCAAAATTTTTACGTTAATTCGCACAAATTACTAAAAGACCGGATTCTGTTGCTCCGTTCCTATAATAAAAATATACGACAACCGTCTATTCCTCCGCATACACGATGCTCTTAGCTAGTTCATCGGCTTTTTCCTGTCCCAATAGCGCAGCCACGATCTCTAAGGCAAACGGGATCGCCGTCCCCACGCCACGGCTTGTGATGATCGTCCCGGACTTCATCACTTTGGAATCACAGCACGCGCTGGCGCCGTTCTGATACAGTTCATCCTCCATGCCGGGATAGATGCAGGCTCTTCTTCCCTGCAGAAGTCCCATGTGGGCAAAGATGCTCGGTGCCGCACAGATCGCAGCGATGTATCTGCCATTCTGGTACGATGACCGGATATTCTTTATAAGCCATTCGCACGCCTCAAGATTTTTCGTACCCGGCATCCCTCCGGGACAGATCAAAATGTCAAACATTCCAAAATCCAGACGGTCAATCCCCACATTCATCTCCACTGTTATGTTGTGGCTTCCTGTCACGCTCTTTGCGTTGTCGATCGAGACACAGACCGTCTCAATGTCAGCGCGCCTTAACAGATCTACCACAGTAAGCGCTTCAACCTCCTCAAATCCTGTGGCAAAAAATACTGCTGCACTCTTTTTCATGATATCATCCTTTCTTATCTTTCTTGATCCTATTCCTTCTCGAATTTTTCGTACCTTTTCCTGCTGTCAACACACTTTAACGCATACCAGCATTTTACCACAGAATCTGAAATTGTGGAAGATTTTGCGCCTTTTGTTTGCATTTTTGTTAATTCTCTTTTCAAAATCTATGATATAATAAGTGTACCTATTAAATTTCGGGAGGTCAACATGAAAAAGAAAAAATTATCAATGCTGCTATTAACTATGACTCTATCTGCCCTGTCCCTGACCGGCTGCGGCTCTGGCGCCGGGCAGACCGCATCACAGCCATCGTCGACCGCCGCCTCTGCAGAACCGACATCTTCCGAGCCCTCGGAGACCGAGCCCCCCTCGCCTGAAACAGTTCCTGCAAAGACCAAGAGTCCTGACGGCGGACAGACAGTCTTGAATACCATGTATCTGCCTGATGCCGCAGAAGACGCAGGTATTTACGTGGAACCGATACCTGATATCTCCGACAACTTCATCCGCGGTATGGACGTGTCCTCGATCCTTGTCGAAGAGAAGAGCGGTGTGAAGTACTACAGCGCTGACGGCACAGAACAAGACGTATTCACCACGATGGCAGAAGCCGGCGTAAACTATGCGCGCATCCGCGTCTGGAACGATCCCTACGATGAGAACGGTAACGGCTACGGAGGGGGAAACAACGATCTTTCGACAGCCATCGAACTCGGAAAGCGCGCCACCGACAACGGCATGAAAGTCTGCATCGACTTTCACTACTCTGACTTCTGGGCCGATCCGTCAAAACAGATGTGCCCCAAAGCATGGGTTGATATGTCCCTTGACGAAAAATCGGATGCCCTGTACGAGTACACGAAAGACAGCCTGACACAGCTTCTGAACAATGGGGTCGATGTCTGCATGGTACAGGTCGGAAACGAAACCAACAACGGCATGGCAGGCGAGACGCAGATCCCCAATGTGGCAAAGCTCATGAGTGCAGGAAGCAAGGCTATCCGGGAAGTCTCAGAGAGCCATGGCAAGGAGATCAAAGTCGCCCTTCACTATACCAACGCCGAAGATTACGACAAGATCAACTCAATCCTGTACAAGCTCTCCTCCTTCCAGGTGGACTATGACATCTTTGCCCTGTCCTACTATCCTTATTGGCATGGAAGCTTTGAGAACATCAAAAATGTCATGAAAAATATCCAGGACAAGTACGGAAAAGAAACGCTCATCGCTGAGACCGCCTACTGCTATACGACAGAGGACACTGACGGCTCCGGCAACAGCGTCAGCGAGGGTGACTTGATCGATGCCTACGGTGCTACCATACAGAGCCAGTCCACAGCACTCCGCGATGTCTGCGCCACGGCAAATGAAGCCGGTGCACTCGGCGTGTTCTACTGGGAGGGCGCATGGATCACCGTCGGCGATGTAAACGCTGACAACAGTTCGATCTGGGAAGAATTTGGATCCGGCTGGGCGAGCAGCTACGCCTCGGAATATGATCCCGAAGATGCCGGAAAGTACTATGGTGGTTGTTCCTGGGACAATCAGGCACTGTTTGGCGCCGACGGAAAACCGCTGGAATCCTTAAATACATACAAGTGGTTAAAGTATGGCACCAACGCCGAACCCGCGATCGACATGATCAATATGCCAACTGTCACGTGCAACATCGGCTCTGATGTGAAGATGCCCGAGACGGTGGACGTTGTCTACAACAACCGTTCCCTGAATGCTCCCATGCCTGTGGAGTGGTATGAGGAGATGGTTCTCAATATCGATACCTCCAAACCCGGAACCCATGTGATCACAGGCAGGATCCTCGACGAGAATGCCTCTTCTGACACCCCGACCGAGGTCATCTGCACCGTCAACGTGGAGCGGCTCAATTACGTATCCAATCCAAGCTTTGAGGACACCGATACCTCCATGTGGACTGTCACTTACGAGGGTGACAAGAACCCAACAGATTTCCAGCAAAAGGAAGGTGACGCACACACTGGTGAGTACTCTTTCCACTTCTGGTCAGAATCTGATATGGATTTCTCGATCGAGCAGGAATTTACAGACCTAGAGCCCGGCACTTATGAACTGAAAGCCTACTTCCAGGGCGGTGACATTGACGACAGTGCCGAGATGGAACTCTACGCCAAAGTCGGTGACACTGCATCCTCCGATCCATTTACTGCGCAGGGATATGCCAACTGGCAGGTGCCAACCGTATCCTCTATTACAGTCACCGATGGCACTCTCACGATCGGCGCACATATCAAGTGCGGGGCAAAGGGCTGGGGCACGATCGACGACTTTACTTTGAACAAGATCGACTGACCGCTATCTGCCAAAATGTTTCTCCTTTCCGGGAGACGGATCGATCCGCGGCTTCCCGGAATCAGATTTGCTTAAAAATGACGCGCGTTTGACAGCATCAGAACCATATCGTTCCCTGATGCTGTCCATCGCCCTGTCAAGCTTCTCTAGCTTTTCATAGTTCCCATCATCAAAGAGTGACAACTGTCTGCCGTCACCTGCCTGTCTGATACGGCTGGTCTGGATCCCCAGCAGCCTCACAGGTCTGCCATCCCACAACTCCTCAAACAATCTGCACGCCATACCATATATCTCATTAGTGATGTTCGTGGCATGGGACAGTTCACACTGATGCGACACCCTTGACAGATCGCTGTATCGGATATTGACTGTCACCACCTCCGCTTTTGCCGAATCGCTGCGAAGCCGCCTGCCCACGGTCTCGGCAAGGGACATCAGCACCATATTCGCCGTCGATTCATCCGTCACGTCAAAGGCGATCGTGGTGGCATTCCCATAGCTTTTGTTATCGGCAGGCTCTGGCTCTATGAGCGAGGCGCCCTCGCCGTTTGCAAACTTCCAGATCACTTCCCCCTGTTTCTTCAGTGCGCCCCGCAAAATCTGCGGATCCGTGTGCGCCAGCTCCCCGATCGTGTGGATGCCAAGTGTGTGCAGCGTCCGCTCTGTCGATTTTCCTACCAGAAACAGATTCCCGACAGGAAGCTTCCACATCTTATCTGGAATCTCATGCGGGAAAAGCGTGTGCACAAGATCCGGTTTCTTGAAATCGCTTGCCATCTTCGCGAGCAGCTTGTTCGTGGATATCCCCACATTCACAGTAAATCCAAGCTCGTGACAGATCTCATCCTTGATGCGCGTGGCAGACTCCACCGGCGGTCCAAAAAGTTTCTCCGTGCCTGTCATATCAACGAAACACTCATCGATACTGCACTGTTCGATCACGTCCGAATACCTTTTAAGGATCGAGATGAACGCCCTCGAATACTCCCTATATATCCCGTGGCGCGACGGCACCAGCACCAGATTGGGACACTTCTTGAGCGCATCCGTGATCGGCTCACCTGTCTGCACCTTGTACTTTTTTGCCGGAATAGATTTTGCCAGTATGATCCCGTGCCTCTTAGAGCGGTCTCCTCCCACTGCCGACGGGATATCTCGCAGATCTACTGTGATCTCCGGAAACTGCTCTGGGTGCTTCAACCGCTCAACCGCTTCCCACGA
>CAJUQU010000252.1 GCA_910588595.1 uncultured Lachnospiraceae bacterium
TGTAAAATATTAAATTTTCAAGGTTACTTCGTGGGCTTTTGACCCCAGCATCATGGCATTCTGCTTTTTATAATATTTTTTGTGATAATATGTTTATATCATCATAAGGAATATTATAAAATGATGCATTTCAATTTTTCAAAAAGTACGTGTCACTACCTTGACTCAAGGGGGGCTTAGGGCGATGAGCGACTTGGAGGAACTGGAGCGGGCGCGCGGGAACAGTGAATTTGTGGTTACAGCGGCGTCTGGTTCTTTGGGCAGTTTGCAAAATTGCGAGGCAAGGGCTGCGAGCAATGAGATGTGTACGTTTCTTGTGATGAATATCTCGTCGTTGCAGTTGATTCCAGTGAATATTATTGCTTACCGCGGTCAGTATGGGAGTGTAAATCCGGCGGCGGTCATAGCGCCTGCGATTGTGGCGACGTTTTTTAGTACGGTGGTGGCGGTGATTTACTGTAAAGTTATGGGTAAGGAATCGAGAATGTAAATGCACGTTGCCTTTAGATATGTGAAGGGATTATAAAATAAGTATCAAAAGTGATACATACTAAGAACGCAAATAGTAGATGTACATTTTCTTAATTCAATCTCTTTATTGACGGCTTTTCTTTAAAAAGCTATAATTGATTAAAAATAGGGAGTAAAATGAAAAAGGACTAAAGTATGCTTGTTGCAGATAAAAAGGATTACAGAAGAGGGTATAAAAACACTATCAATTATATAAAAGATTGAGAGAAGGGAATTCCAACGTAAATAGTAGAAGACTGCTGTTGATATATAGTGTAGAGATCGGATTGAAATACATGCTATTAGATAAATGGAGCGAAGAAAATCCAAAGAATATTTTAGATAGTAATGACAGCAGGAAAAAGGATATTTTGACATCACATAATCTGGAGAAAATATTGAAAGAGTTAGGACAACAGGGGAATTTCAGGTTTCCGCAATTAGCCACTGTACATAAGAATGTGGTCGTTGCAGAAACTTATCATCAGCTTTACCGATATTGTATCAGGACACAGGAAAAACAGCAGGATAAAGAGGAAAAAATGGAAGAAACCTTAAATAATGTTGCGTGTTGGATCGAGGAAGGGATGTGATTTCAATGTTGTTATATACATGGAAAGATGTAGAAAGAAAACTATTGTTAAACAAGGATAAATGGGGAACTGTAATTGTTGATATAGAAACATATACCGATGAGGTGATTGTTCACTTAAATGAAGAGGGCACGGAAAAAGATGCTGACACTTTATTTGATGAGATTTTTGATAAAAAATATGAAAATGAAAAACATAGAATTTTGTTGGATTTATCAGATGAATACTTAAATGTTACTTTTGAGATTGAAGAAGGTGGAGAAAAAAAGAGTGTGGTAGTACCGCTTTTTAAGAGTGTCTTATATCAAAAATCTGCATACTATGATGCGCTGATCGAAAAAGAACTTCCCGGAGTACCTGTGATTGCTTTCCATTCATATAAGGGAGGAGTAGGACGCACATTGTCCTTATTAGCGTTTGTTAAGGCATGGTCCTCATTAAAGGATATGAAAAATCCCAAAAAGCTTCTCGTTGTAGATGCGGATATAGAGGCTCCAGGAATTACATGGTTGACCAAAGGCCAGGAGGAAGCGGCATTTACTTTTTTAGATCTTTCAGAGATAACACAGGAAAAGGAGAACGTGGATGAAATTATTGAATTGATCTCGGATAAAATGTCGGAATTATCAATTAAGATAGAAACTGAAAAAACCATTGTGGAACATATTGTTTTGCCAACGTATAGATATATAGAGCAGTTGCTGGATATGTATTCAAGTCCTGAGAGTCTTGCCATTAGCTATAGTAAGAAATATGTTCTGTCAGAGGTTTTGTAAAAATTAGGTGAGAAAGTAAATGCTGAACTGGTTTTAGTTGATTTGCGTGCAGGATTAAGCGAATTTTCAGCGCCGTTGTTATTTGATCCAAGAGTAAAGAAATATCTTGTAACATCAACATCTTATCAGTCAGTAAAGGGAACAGAGATTTTATTAAACCAGTTAAGCAAAGGATTACCATTGAATGAAAATACTAAAATACCCGAAATCTTATTAACAATGGTGCAGGAAGGTGTGACTACCAGTGATATTATTAGTGAATTAGTCGCTGTATATGATCAATATATGACAGATGACAAGGTTTCTATCACGGATGATATTGTGACAGTACTTCCTTTTGCGAGTGAACTTGTTCATTTGGAGTCTCTGCCTAAAATAATGAAGAATTTAAATGGAAGAGATTTTTATAAAAATATTTGTGAGATTGTAAAAAATAGTTATATGGCACCAAGCAGAGTACAAATGCAACATTACAAATTATCGCGTGATAAGATCATTAAATGTATTCATGATTTCGCTGCAAACCAGATTACTGCGGAAGGAAATGGTACATTTGAAGTATTAATGACAGATTCCATTCAGAATCTAATAAAGAAATATAAAAACAGTGTTCCAAATACAGTAATCATGGGAGCCAAAGGATCAGGGAAAACATTTTTATACAGAGAGATATTAAGGGATCAATATTGGGAAAGCTTTATAAAGCGTATGGATAAAAATGGAACGCATACGGCAGTTCTAGATGCTGATATGCATACACTGATTGTCCCACTCTTAGCTTCTGGCAACGCAGGAGGGTTTCCTAAAATTATAGAAAATGCTATATGTAATTATAACAAGTACAACTTGAAAGGAAAAATCAACAATTCTGTATATGTACACAGCAAGGACATGCTGCTGGAATATATGAGAAATGAGCATGATATATTGGAATGGAAAGAAATTTGGAAAAAAGTCGTATTAGATGCTGTTAATAAAGCATATCAATCAATAGAAGAATTTGAGGAGGAGTTGAATCAAAAGTGCATTAAAGTAGTATTTTTAATTGATGGTTTAGAAGAGATTTTTCAGCATACGGTTTCATCGCAGAATGAGAGAAATGCCATAGCAGCATTATGCAGGGATTTCATTGATGAAGTGAAGATATCATATCACAATTTGGGCTTTATGATATTTTTGAGAAAGGATATGGTACGGGACTCGCTGACGATCAATTATGAGCAGTTTCATTCACTCTACCGTTCGGTCGAATTGCAGTGGTCAAGTACGGAAGCATTAAGATTAGCAGCTTGGCTGACTAGTCAGGCTGTATCAGATTTTTATGAGGAGGATGTTCCACTTGAAATGGCGCCAAGAGATGTAATTGACCAGACACTTCATAAATTATGGGGAGTGAAACTTGGAAAGCCGACTTCCAATGAAGCAAATTCATCGAGATGGATTTTGGCGGCATTATCAGATTTTAATGGACAATTACAGGCGCGGGATATCATAAGATTTCTAGAAAAAGCGACTGTAAATGCAGGTAAACCTGTTTATACAGATAGGTATTTAATGCCTACAGAAATCAAAAAAGCTGTATCAGAATGCTCAACGGATAAGATTGGTGAAATAAGGGATGAAATTAAAGCACTTGGACCAATCTTTGATAAGCTGGAACATGCGCCAGCAGAAGATAAAATTTTACCATTTTCTAGTGACACATTTCAGCTCACACAGGGAGAAGAGAAAATTATGAAGCAGGAAGGTTATTTAAGGATAGATAATGACAGGTATTATTTACCCGAGATTATCAGGCACGCCTTAAAATTTAAATACGGGAAAGGCGCCCGCCCCAAGGTACTTTCCTTATTATTGAAATAAGAATAAGGTTTAGACTAAAAAATAAGGAGTACGCAGAGATGAAAAAAATTGAAAAATATGACGCTGTTAAACCAGAGTGGAATTTAATTTCGAAGGAAGAGGTTTCATTACTGAAAATGAAGCTTGGAAAAAGTCACAGAAAAGAATCTGACTGGGAAGTCATAAAGGAAATTTTGGGGAGACGCAATGTGCTTACATTTATTCCGCCCAAAAGGGCGAAAGGGCTTACAACGATTGAAAAGGTACTTTGTGAGGATGGAAATCTGATTGTGTTTACAAACATGGATGACTGTACACGGCATATTCAGGTTGTACAGTTCAAAGGGAAATTTTGGAAACATGTCGAGATTGGTTCTATTCCATTTGTGAATGTTTTGGATATCGCAGACCAGCATGGCATGAATGTTCTTATTGATGTGAATTACGAGGTTAATTGTAAGTGCCTCATGTATGAGTCCGGAGAACAACGGTTAAAAGCTGTTATCATGACATATTTGAAATGAATTTAAAAGGTTTATGGAAAACAAGAAGTCTTGATGATGGTAATATTTCTAAATAATATTCCCAAAAAGTATTAAATTACTAGTTTTAAACAACTTTTACAAAGTGCATGTCACTACCTTGACTCAAGGGGGCGCGGACGCCATGGCTGAATATATGTATCTGAGGGGAATGCTCAGCATACAGAACGGGGACAATCCCAGAACGCTTGATCTCATTCTGGCAAGCCTGATGCCTGCCGGACTGCACGCGGAATACCAGGCACAGATGGAGGTCCTTCACCAGAGCGAGGAGGTGGAGAAACTGTTTCACATTCATCCCACTTTTCAGGATTCAGATATTTGGGAATCCATCCGCGATCTCGAGGAAACATTCAGCCGCCTGCCCGACCGGTGCATACAGAGAGTGCTGCGTGAGATCGATAACATGGATCTGGCGGTCTGCATATACGTCATCGAGCAGGACATCCGCAAAAAGATCCTGGCAAATATCAGCACCGTGCTGGCAAATGCCATCATGGAAGATGTGGCGCTGTGCGCGTCGGTCAGCGAAAAGGAGGTAGCTGCAAGCGTGACAAAAGTACTGCACACAGTCAGCACACTGCAGGAAGCCGGGGAAATCTTTGTGCCCGCACCAGAAAATCCGCTATAAAAAAACTGATACAAAAAAGTCTGATATAAAAAACCTGATACGAAAAAATTGATACAAAAAATGATATAGAAAAACTGATATAAAAGGAGCTTCCGACATGATCTATGATAAATTCTGTTGGTACACAAGTCCCGAACAATCCGCCTCCATGACTCCCGCGGAAAGATACAATCATATATCGGAATGGGCGGGACGCGCGCGGGGAACGAACCCAGGCGTGTTTGACGAGCTGACCGGTATCCTATCGGAATGCGGCGGGCTGGACGAGGACGGACTTGCCGAGACCGAAGCGCTCTTTTTGCGCATCCTAAACGGTTTTATCCGGCAAAACAAACTGCTGCATGACGAACTGTCCGATCTGGAGCCTGCGGGCGTGGTAAATACTGCCGTCTTTGGGACACTGGAGCGCTTTGATGACGAATTGTCCGGAAAAACGCACGCACCCTTTTTAAGAGAGGCTGTCGAGGCGGTTTTTCACGATTTCGGAGCTCTTCGGCACCCTGATATCAGAAAACAGTTTGCAGGCGGCATGACAGGTCCCGCCGGCACTGACAGTGTGGCGGTATTCGGCTATATAAATGTTCTGAAAGACTGCGACGCATCTGTGCAGTGGACACTGTTTATGCCAGGGCTCGTGTCATATCAGCAGCAGGACAGCGGGATCCGCGTGCAGCATTTTGAGTATAAGATACTGCCCGCACTGCGACTGATCGGCGCAGAAAAGGATCTGTCGCAGGATCCCGAAGCGCTGAGAAAGCTCCTCGATACGCTTGACTCGTTAAGCGGATATCGCTGTGGGTTTGACCATGATATCATATTCATACATCATTTTGGAAAAGGGGTGGACGTCGAGGAAGGGCATGGCATCTGGGGGCGCTTTTTTAAGGCGGACACGCCTGTTCCCGACGGTCTTGAATATGTGGATCTTGTTCCGCAAAACGACCACAAACAGGGGATCCCCTATCTTTCGCAGTTTGCCTTTGCCAGATTTGCGGGAGACGTTGATTCCATGCTGCGCGAGGAGGGATTTGACGGCAATGCGATGTACGATATCACGCGCAACATCATTCTCGGACAGGATGTATGCATTCCCTATCCGGACAAGTACTCGACGGCGGAAGTGTACCTCGACGGATTCGGCAGCAAAAGCACCGCGTATCTGTTTAGTGTGGAAAAATAAACCAGATCATCGATCATTCAATATACAGACAAACGATGACATAATGGTGTCATAGTTTGTCTGTTATACTGTTTTCAGAAAGTCCAGCTAAGAAATGTCAATAGGTAAAATAAAAAATGTTTAAAAAGTT
>CAJUQU010000253.1 GCA_910588595.1 uncultured Lachnospiraceae bacterium
AGTATGTCTCGGCGACGATACTGCCGGATTATGATACATATGCCTCGTCGGGGCAGCAGTACAGGGAGGACGCAGAGGAAGTCAGCACCGCGATGAACAACTGCATCAGTGAGATGGAGGAGCTGCGCAGCCATATCGAGCGTCTGGTCGGACAGATGGAACACATCGAAGGCTTCGTGGCAGAGTGCAGCAGGGGGATCAGCGATTCCGCGGAGAGCACGTCACGCCTGGTGGACGAGATGAAACAGGTGCAGGACAGCATGGAATCCAGCGTCAGGGTTGTGGGCAAACTCAAACAGAGCTCGGAGGCGTTTGTGAAATTGTAAATGCGCACAGGATCATGCGGATGCAAAACAGTGCAGAGATGATCTGCTGCGATGGGCTGCAGTTCCGTTTGGGACGGTTCAGGGCGCGATTGTGATTGATGGAGGAATATAGATGAGAAAGAGGATAATAGCGGTGCTCCTTGCCGGGGTGCTTGCAGGGTTCAGCGTGATGCCTGTGCTTGCGACAGAGACAGACAATGTGGAGCAGGCGGCGGAAGACACAGGCGGAGAGGATTCGGACGAGGCGGAGGAAGACACAGGCGGAGAGGATTCGGACGAGGCGGCGGAAGACACAGGCGGAGAGGATTTAGACGAGGCGGCAGAAGACGTAGGTGGAGAGGCTGCGGATGGGGAAGACGCAGATGCAGCAGATGGAGAGAACGCCGACGGTGAGAGTGTGGATGCAGCGGTGCAGGAGATCGTGATCCCCAAGGGAAATCTGGTCGATGTCGATGTGATCGACCTCTCGCTGCACGCGGAGACGACAGGAGACAGCACACCGGTGTATGTCTACGAGAATCCGTTCCGGGGACAAGACACTTCAAAGGGGGCTGTCATCGAGTTTTATGCGGATCCTACATGGGATGTGCATGTGCTGGGAACGATATTTGCGATCAACGGTACTGGGGAATATGACGGAAAGCTCTATTTTACGCCGGGATCCTATCTCGGCTTTAACAGTGCGGGTTTTGGCGGCTTTTTTGACGCCAATCTATTCAATTATAATATTGTGACAGATTATATCAAGGACGGCGCGCTGATCCGCATCGAGCTGTTGCCGGACGGATTTGCAGTCTACGCTGATGATGTGTTGTGCTATGACCAGACGATCCTGGCTGATCCGAAGATGTCGGACGGCGATTTCACCCCGGATTCCGATTTCAGCGGCGTTTTGGCGTGGATGGCGGGAGCGGAGGTATTGTATTTCGGTTATGGCTCCTGGTGGAATACCGTGTCGGATACAGCCAACATCGACTTGTCAAAGATCAGTTTCCGACTGGCTGACGGGACCGTTCTGATGGATCAGCTGCAGGCGGACAAGGATCTGGTGGAGTCGCTTGGCGGCAGTGTTGAGACAGTGCAGGCTGATGAGCAGTCAGGGCTGCAGCTCGCAGATGTGGACGCCGCGATCTTTGATATCAATTCCGTGGAATACCAGGGAAGCTCTGTCCTGCCGCTGATGACAGTCGTTGTCGCAGTGGTGGTTCTGGGAGCGCTCGCCGCGGTGATCATGGCGTGCAGACCGCGGACGTATGAATAAAAAGAACTGGCAGTAACACAGTCCGGTCAGCAATTAGACACGTTAATTGCTGACCGGATGGCGTATTTAATTGTGCTCACAACCTATAAATATTGTATACTTGCTCAATCGTTTTCATTGGTTTATCAACGCTTCTGCTTCCTCCCTCGACGGCATCACACGCAGTGCGCCTTTTCTGGTCGTGATAATGGATGCCGTCGCATTTGCAAACGTCAGCATCTGCGTCAGATTCTGTTCGTCAAGATTCTCAAGCCCGCACTGCAGTACATGGTACAGACAGCAGGCGCAAAAGGTATCACCTGCCCCTGTCGTTTCGATCGTATTCTCCTGCAAGAAAGGTTTGACCTCGACACGCAGGTCTTGGCAATATGCGCGGCTTCCATCCTTTCCCATGGAAAGAAGTATCAGAGGAATATCATACTGCTCTTTTAATCTGCGGATACCGGCATCAAGCTCAATCTCACCAGTAAACCACTGGAGCTCGTTATCGGATATCTTGAGGATGTCACACTGGGAAAGACCATAGGCAGTCTGCTCCTTCGCGTCGTCCAGTGACTTCCACAGCGGCGGGCGCAGGTTGGGATCAAAGGATATTACCGCGCCACTTTCCTTTGCTATCCCAACAGCCTTTTTCGTTGCCTTTCTTACCTCTGGGTCTGTCATTGAAAGCGTGCCAAAATGGAATATTCTCGTATTTTCCAGAGCTTTTTCGTCCAGTTCGTCCTCCCGCAGCATCATGTCAGCACCCGGGTTGCGGTAAAAGGAAAAGTCACGGTCTCCGTCAGGATATGTATGTACCATAGCGAGTGTTGTATGCACATCCCAGTCCATACACAGCCCTCGGGCATTGATCCCTACCTCCACAATTGCATTTTTTAACTGTTCCCCAAAAAGTCTTTTCCTACCTTCCCGATAAAGGCTGTCTGGCAGCCCAGCTTCGAGAGCATTGCAAGCACATTACAGGGAGCGCCGCCGGGATTTGCCTCAAACAGGGGATTTCCCTGCCCGCTTATTCCATTCTCCGTAAAATCTATCAACAGTTCCCCTAAAGCCACTACATCAAATTTTTCCATTCTGCACTTCCTCCCATTCTACATCAGTCCTGTCGATGCTGTTTTCAATTTACTTTTCTTTATATATTGATTGCATATCAGTTATATACAGGTTATCAACGAAAAGATCACCATCTGCAAACAGCTGTATCTTCTGTGAATCATAATCACTATAGGAGCGCATCGATATGGACTTCGTATCGTTGAAAAAAGCTTCCACCAATGATCTGTCTATATAGATTTCCATGAAAAGCTTTCCATCATCCAACATAAGCGGCCCTGAAACATGATTCAGTGAAGCTGCGCTTCCCTTATTTCTCGTATCGCCGGAAACCGTGCCATGCTCCACATCATATGTATAGGAAGTCATGTCGGTATTTCCGTTTGATTTTAGCTGTATGCCAAACTGCTTTGCATCATTTGCGGTGAGTGTTGCCTTAATGTATAATAGATCGCCCTTCACATTTGCCAGTGCATCATTTGCCTGTTCAAGCGTAAGATTTTCTCCCGTTGCCAGGACATCGCCTTCCAGCGTATGCAGTGCATCGACCGGACGCATCTTTACATCTGTACCTTCATCGTTCAGCCAGATCTTTCTTGTCAGTCCCACACAGTGCGCCCATCCTGCGGCGCCTTCCTCCGCGCCGGTCCGCTGATCCTGCATAATGCTGAACACACAGGTATCGCCGCTCTGCGGGTCAACAAACACACTCGGCCCGGTAAATACGTTGCATCCGTAATCAAGCAGTGCAGGATTATTGTCAAAATGTTCATCCGGCGTAAACTTTCCGGTCTTTGCATCAAAATCGCCCAGAAAATAGTATACTTTGTTGTCAGCGAGTCCTGCAGGCGCGCAATTCTGGAAAGAGGGAGATATCTGGTGCATGCTTGTGTGTACAGGAAGCATGGAATCGGAGGGCGGAAGCGCTGTTTTATATGAGACTAAGACACTGGAAGTAAAATCAGACGGTACGATCGATATGGACTGGAAGTACATGGGACCTGTCTACGAGATGGAAAACCAGCCGATGACTTACGGTACCAGCTGGGAGCTGCCCATACTTGTGTTTGGTATCAGTAATGCGATCGTGTAGGTTTTGCTCGCCTTAAGCCCCTGTGCATAGCTGTTGACCTGATAATTCAGTTTCTTGATAGCGTCCTCCACACGAAGTTTATAGGAATCGCCTACAGGCAGTCCGTTGACCACCTTTACAGCATGCGCATCGGAAATATAGATGATCTGGAAAAAAACAGGAAGATCGGATGGTCTGATAAGCATCATGCGATCAGAAGGATACACGAAGCCTGGCAAGTCAGAAAAGCGAAAAAACTGGTGGTATTACCATAAGTGGTATGTGATCTGCGGCGCGGTCCTGATTGGAATTGCCTGTGAGCTGATCGGGAATGCACTGGGACTCTGGCGCCCTTCTCCTGACATTCAGATTGCCTACGTCGGCGAAACACCGCTCCCGCAGGACACGGTTGCAGCCCTGGAAAAAGCGTTTGCATCCATGGGCGGGGACTTTAACGGGGACGGAAAAATAATCGTAAAGATCAACCAGTATGCCGGCAACAGCCAGAGCGCAGACCCCGATGCCGTCTATTATGGTACTGCTTCCGAAATCGCATTGATCGGTGACATTTCGGACTGCGAAAGCTATCTTTTTCTGATGGATGATCCGAAACGTTTCCAACGCGGACAGCAGCTTCTCGCCGCTCCTGACGGAAGCTGCCCTGACAAGGCGGACTATTCCGCCGATGACAAAGTTCTTTTGTGGTCAGACTGTCCTGCACTTTCCGGATTGGAGCTGGGCGCCTACTCCATCAGCCTGTTTGGCGAGAACATGACCGGGAGTAACCAGGAGCTGCTCTCGGAGCTATATATCGGAAGGCGGTGTTTCTATACAGACGCGGTGACAGACAATGTGGAACAATGCAGCGCGCTGTGGGACACGCTCGCTGACAGCGGGAAACTGTCACGCGATGACCGGAGCGTCTTTTGATGATGCGGGACATAGTTTCCCGGAATTTTCGAAACTGCCCATACACTATGAAACGGAGGGCTCATTTATGAAAGTAAATATGAAATTCATCCCATACCTTATCTGCATGACACTGATGCTTGCCGGCTGCTCGCGAACCGATTCCCTTTTGGAGGATGAACCCATTGAAAACAAAGCATTTCTGGAGGTTGGCAGGCACCTTGCAGTCAACAATACGAACGAAAGCCTTATCCTCTGCGACTACAAGGAAGCGCTGGCGGGCGACGGACTGTACTATGCATCATGGAGGATCGGGGAATCAAAGCCTTATGAAAACAGCGACGGCGATACCGTAGATCTGTATGATGCCCAGCTCTATCTGCTGCTGGAAGAATTTGCAGACAATGAGAAGGCGCAGGAAAACATGGACACCTGGCTTGACCGGGGGAGATCCAATTACTCGATTTCAGCCGAGGAAGAAACCGTATACAACGGGCAGACGTATCTGGTGATAACGTACACTTTTCAAAATGAAAATAATCCGTATGCCCGCGGTGTGTCAGCATTTGCTGTCCATGGCGATCTTGCCGTGTGCGCAGAGCTGACATGCCAGGAAGATTTTACAGAGGATTTGGAAGCCATACTTACTGGCTTTTTGGAAAACTGTACCTATAACACTGATTTTTCCTCTGATATCCTGACTGGTAAGCCTTATCGAGCGGCACATCATACTCGTCGATCAGCATAACAACACTTTGTCCATTGTGACAAGTGCCTCATACTGATCGTGATCTGCTGCAGTCAGTCTGTCACTCTGCATCAGAAATTGGAAGCGCTGGGATTCTTTTCCGATAATTCTTCAAAGCATGGATTTTGCTTCTGGAAAACGTTCTCCCGCAGCCCCTTTTAATGTAATGGATATTACCGGGAATCTTCCCATAAATTGATCACAGAGCTCTTTTTCTCTGGAGATCTCAAGCCTGTCAAAAAGGATGGTAAACATTTTGGCAATTCTGTCCCCAATAATTGCAATATATGCTATAATAAAATGAATTTCTAAAAGAAGGGAGCGGTTCAATGGCAAAACTTTGACAGCAAAGTACACATCTATCGGGCAACCAGGCGAATGAGTCAGCAGGAACTCGCGGATATTGTAGGCGTGTCAAGACAAACTATCATACAGCTTGAAAGAAACAGATACAATCCATCTATGTTGTTGGCATACAGTATTGCAAAAGTATTCGGTGTAACGATAGAAGATTTATTTGACTTTGAGGAGGTAGAGAAATGATGGGGCTCATAAAGGAGCTGGCGAACAGCCTGACATGCTTTAGGATAGGGGTGTGGTATGCACAGCCGCTCACGGTCGTTTTGATCATCTTACTTTTTATTAAATCATCGCGGGACGAAAGGGGGCGGGCGATCATCGGAAAAGCGAGCGTTGTCACGATGATCGTTTTCGTTTTTCTGATCAATATTTTGGCAGCGATATCGTACGAAATCAATGTGAGTGAATTTACTATATATAACGTGATTGATTATTGCTCACAAACACAGGCGGTCTATGACC
>CAJUQU010000254.1:0-501 GCA_910588595.1 uncultured Lachnospiraceae bacterium
CACCGAGATCTACACTCTTTCCCTACACGACGCTCTTCCGATCTCTTGGCTTAGAGACCCTGCTGCCGCCCATCGGAAAGTATACATAGTCCCGAAACCATGTCTGCATCGAGATATGCCATCTGCGCCAGAACTCCGACACCGTTTTTGAGATGTACGGATAATTGAAATTCTCCTCAAAATGAAATCCAAACATCTGCCCTAAGCCGATCGCCATGTCCGAGTATCCTGAAAAGTCAAAAAAGATCTGGAGCGTGTAAGCGATCGCGCCGAGCCATGCCATACCCATCGACGCCTGAAATTCGCCGTTGATGATCAGCCCGAACGCATTGTCCGCGATCACTGCCATGTTGTTGGCGATCAATACCTTCTTTCCAAGACCGATACAGAATCTGGTGACACCTGCTGTAAAATCCGCCAGATTCTCAACCCGGTTATGGATCTGATCGGCGATCGTCTCATACCGTACGATCGGTCCTGCGATCAGCTGCGGGAACAGCG
>CAJUQU010000254.1:511-6191 GCA_910588595.1 uncultured Lachnospiraceae bacterium
TGCAGCGGATTCTTCTGTACTCTGCCCCGATGCCTGTACACATCGATCACATAGGACATCGCCTGAAATGTATAGAATGAGATACCGATCGGCAATGCCACGATCGGGACCGGGATGTTCGTGTGCAGGAATCGGTTGATCTGCAGCACCGAAAACTCACTGTACTTATACCAGCCCAGCGTGCCGATGTTGACCAGCACCAGCAGCACAAACAGAATCCGCACGACTGCTTTTTTGTCACGGAACGCATCGACCGCGATGCCAAACAGCCAGTTGACCAGGATCGTGCCGATCATGAGAAATACATAAGTCGGCTCCCCCCACGCATAGAAAAAAAGACTCGCAGCCAGCAGAAATATATTTTTCAGCATCTTTGTCTTTCTCAACAATGCATAGTACACCACCAGCACGACTGGCAAAAACACAAACAAAAAAACTTCACTAGGGAAAAGCATCTCAGATTTCCTCCCGAACTATCATCTTATCATCGATCTCACCATCAAATACCGTCGCTGCAGGACCTGTCATGTAGACAAGATTGTCCTGTCTGTCCCACTCACACACGATCTCGCCGCCGAGCACCCTGACATTTACCTTCGTATCTGTCAGCCCGTTCAACACACACGCCACTGTGGTCGCACAGCACCCCGTCCCACAGGCAAGGGTCTCCCCTGTGCCGCGCTCCCACACGCGCATCTGCACATTGTTTCGGTCGACGATGTGCACGAACTCCGTATTTGTCCTCTCCGGAAACCGCGGGTGATTCTCAAAAAACGGTCCGACCGCCTGAATGTCGAACGCTTTGATATCATAATCTCTGCTGTCAAACGCTCCTGTTTCCGATCTTTTCCCGCCAGGAATATCGTCCACAAAAACGATCGCATGGGGATTGCCCATCGATACACAAGTCATCTGATAAACTTTGCCGTTTACCTCTATTGCTTCGCTGATGACCTGCTCCTTATCTGATATGACAGGTATTTCTGACGCTCTGAGGATCGGCGTGCCCATATTGACTCTCACAGTCGACACTTTGCCGTCACTGCCGAGTGTGAGCTCCAGATATTTTACCTTGCCAAAGCTTTCGATCGTTATGTTTGTCTGATCTGTCAGACCGTAATCATAGACATACTTTGCCACACAGCGGATCCCGTTCCCGCACATCTGCGCCCTCGTGCCATCCGCATTGTACATCTCCATCTCAAACGCGGCATTCTGTCCCGGATTGATAAAGATGACACCGTCACCGCCAATGCCAAAGTGCCTGTCGCTGAGACGCCTCACAAGCTCCGGTTTCCTGTCCGCCGCAATATGCTCTGCAAAACCATTGACATAGATGTAGTCGTTTCCACAGCCATGCATTTTCGTAAATTTCATATTTCGATTTTATCCTTTCTATTCATGTCTTATATCCTGGCCTTGTGCCCCTACAGGGAGCTCTGCCCTACTCTGGGAGTTCTGCAGTCCGCGCTGCCCAGCTCCAGTCAAACACCTCAGTATCTCCCTCTGTGTTGTCCTCGCTGATCTGTACGGATATCAGCTGCAGATCCTCAAAAGCCCTGATCGCATGCTTCTGTCCCCTCCTGATGGAAATCGTGTCCCCGCGCGAAAGCTTCATCAGACAGCCGTCCACAACGAGCTCGCCCCGCCCATTTGCCACTGTGATCACCTCGTCTTTGTACTTGTGCACATGATAATCCTGCGCGCAGCCTGCATTGACAGTGACATGCTTCGTGAGCGATCTGGTCCCGTCTGCATATTTGCTGTAGTCATACACCTTATACTCACCCCAGCGCCGCTCTTCGTACATCGGCCGGTTGTCGATATTTTCCACATGCGGTTTGATATACGAACTTTTGTGCTTGTCCGACACAAGGATTCCGTCCTGCCCTGCCGCAACGACAACATCCCGCGTGCCGAGCACCACGACCGGGATCGAGAGCTCGTTGATCACATGGGTATTGACGCACTCCTCCCCCATGATGACATCTCCGATGCTCTCCTCCTCCATCTCCTCCGTCAATGTGTTCCATGTGCCGATATCCTTCCACGCGCCGCTGTATGGCACAACCGCAAGTGCATCTGCCTTCTCGACTACCTCATAGTCAAAACTGTCCTTTTTCAGATCAGCATAGCGCTCCACAACATCAGCGAAGTCCCTGCTGCCCACATATCTGTCCGCAAAACACATCAGATATTTTAATTTGAAGGCAAACACCCCTGCATTCCAGAGCGCTCCCATCTCGATCAGTTTCCTTGCAGATGCCTCGTCGGGCTTTTCCTTAAACCCCTTCACACTGCCGCTTTCACCTGGTATGATATATCCGTATTTTTCGGATGGATACGACGGCGTGATACCCATGAGAACGATGTCCGCCCCTCCCTGCTGTACGCGTGCGTCCATCTTTTTGAACGTCTCGAAATACGCCACATCCACGTAGGGATCAACCGGAAGCACGATCACGGTCTCCTCGAGATCCATCTTCTTGCGCGATTGCAGATATGAGGCGGCAAGCACGATCGCTGGAAAAGTGTTCCTGCGCTCGGGTTCCACCACGATGTCCACATCGTCCGGCAGCTGTCCGCGGATCGACTCGACCTGTGTGGCTGACGTCGCCACCACGATATCTGCATTGATGCCCGCCTGCGCGATCTGCCTGTACACGCGCTGGACCATCGATTCATGTCCTCCCTGCGCATCGCGAAGCAGCTTCAGAAACTGCTTCGACCGGATCTCATTTGACAATGGCCAGAGTCGCTTTCCCGAACCGCCTGACAATAAAACAATATTCATCCTTTTTCCCTCCAAATATTACCAAAACAGGCAGTGAACGCTGCCTCTGCGCTCTTTATTTCAAAGCCAATACCATCTGTGCCGTCTCAACCATACTCGTCCCGTTGTCCATGCTGTGTTTCTGCAGGTATCGGTGCGCCTCCTCCTCCGTCATGTTGTTTCTGGTGATGAGCAGTTGTTTTGCACTCTCTATGACAGCAGCCTCTTTTTCATCGCGGACCGCGGGCTTTTGCTTTCGCTTCTTCCTGCGCCGGACGATCCCCTGGGAAAGCATGTCGATCGTATTGACCAGCTCGTGTACTTTTAGCGGCATGGCAAGCCCGATGATCCCGCTGCCCTGCACGTCGGTCAAAACCCTCTGCGGCGCCATGACCACCATCTCAAATCCGCCGGGCAGATTCTCCTTGATCTCGACGCAGATCATATCGGCAAGCCGATATCCCGCTATGACAATGCCATCGTGAAACCCATCCGCACAGCTTAGCGCCTGTGCTCCCGAAGTACAGACTGCGGTTACGCACAATCCGTTTTTGACCAGGATATTTTTGATGCTCTTTGCATCTTCCATCTTGGCAAAAACTACTATAATGTTCGTCAATCGTACACCTCCAAAACCACACTGAAATGATTGGTTACTGCTCAGTTGTCAAAAGTGTACTTTAGATTTTGTACAGATACGACTCGATCTCCCAGTTCGTCACCTGGGAATCATACTCCTGCCACGCTGTAAGCTTGGAATCACAATACTGCTCAAACACGCGATCCCCCAGAAGTTCACGGAGCAGCGGATCCTTTTTCATCTCCTTGCATGCCTCGAGCAGATCCGTCGGAAGCTTTTCGATCCCGCGCCTGCGGGCTTCTGTCTCCGAGAGCACGTTGATGTTATCCGTCACTTTCTCATCGGGCTCGATCTTATACCTGATACCGTCAAGCCCTGCCATCAGACATGCGGCGATGGCAAGGTAGGGATTGGCGGATGGATCCGGACTTCTCAGCTCGATTCTCGTGTGCTCTCCCCGCATGTTCGGCACCCGGATCAGCGTGTTTGTCCCGAGTGTGCTCCACGCGATATACACCGGCGCCTCAAATCCAGGACGCAGTCTTTTGTATGAATTTACCAGCGGATTTGTAACCGCACAGATACCTTTGACGTGCTTCATCAGTCCCCCCATAAAATAATAGGCTTCCCTGCTCAGCCCGTTTTCATCAGAGGGATCGTCAAAAATATTCCTGCCATCTTTATGCAGCGACATGTTGATGTGCATACCCGAACCGCAGAATTCCATTCTGGGCTTGGGCATAAATGTCCCGTGAAGTCCGTGGTGCTTCGCGATCGTCTTGACGGCAAGCTTAAAAGTCATAATGTTGTCCGCCGTCGCGAGCGCCTCATCATAGCGGAAATCCACCTCGTGCTGGGATGGCGCCTTCTCATGGTGTGAGGCCTCCACCTCAAATCCCATGTCCTCGAGCGTGAGCACGATATCACGTCTGGCGTTCTCGCCGTTGTCGAGCGGTCCCATATCGAAAAAACCTGCCTGCTCATTCGTGTTCGTCGTCGGTCTGCCGTTCTCGTCTGCATTGAACAGGAAAAATTCACACTCAGGCCCCACATTGAAGGTATATCCCATATCGGACGCTTCCTTGAGCGCCTTCTTCAGAATATAGCGGCAGTCGCTCTCAAAGGGCGTGCGGTCCGCACGGTAGACATCACAGATAAAACGCGCGACCTTTCCCTGCTGCGGCCGCCACGGAAAGATCGTGAAGGTATCGAGGTCCGGATAAAGAAACATATCTGCATTGTCCGTGGGCAGCATTCCCTTGACAAGCGAGCAGTCAAACATACAATCGTTCCCCAGCGCCTTTTCCAACTGGCTTGAAGTGATCGCCACATTCTTAAAATTTCCCTCAATATCCGTAAACTGCATACGGATAAACTCAACATCCTCGTCTTTCACCATCGCGATAATGTCCTGTTTTGTATATTTTGCCATTGCCTGTACCTTCCTTCTCCATATTCTTACATCTCCACTCTAACTCCCGTTCGCACGCCTAGTGCTCCATCCGGTCAGAAATTAGCATCATGAACCGCCTGTTTCGCACCATTGCGTCGTTAAAATTTCTAGACGATGCCACCGCATCGCCGTCGAAATTTTGCCTAGCACTGGCACGAACCATGCAGTCCACAATTCTAATTTCTGTCTGGATGGAGCACTAGGCAGACTCTCAAATCAGAATCGCGCTATGCAGGAAATGTCCTGCGCGATATATCAGTTATTTTTCTGCCGATTCTTACGCATAATCCAGTCATGCCGCTCATACCTTTATAAAAAGAATAAAAATGGAGTCTTTATATGAGCTCTAACACAAAGATCGTTGTACTTCGCTCAAAGGAATTAGTCTATGCACTTGTGCTTCTGGTTGTAAGTGTACTTATTATAATGGTGGCAGTATCCCTTTTCTTACCCGCAAAAGACTCTGCTTCCCCCGTTCCTGCCCAGAACGCAGAGGAGACATTGGAACCGCAAGCTCCATCCCAGACTGTTCCGGGAACAACTCCCGCCGGCGATCCTCAAAACAGCACCTCCGA
The DNA here is from genome assembly GCA_910588595.1 of uncultured Lachnospiraceae bacterium. Classification (GTDB taxonomy): domain Bacteria; phylum Bacillota; class Clostridia; order Lachnospirales; family Lachnospiraceae; genus COE1. Next base: position 5,893 of record CAJUQU010000254.1, read on the forward strand.
CGGTACATCCAAAAACACTTCACACGATGCGCAGAGCGGTGTTTCTAGCAATGCTGCCAACAGCACTGCACAAACCAGTACATCCGGCAGTTTGACCGAACAGAGTACGTATATCCCCGGAATCTACTCCAGCACGCTGCTGCTTGGAAATACCAACGTAGAGCTGCAGGTCGCCGTGGATAAGAACCACATTAATTCCATCACACTGACAAACCTCGATGAGTCCATAACGACTTTATATCCGCTGATGAGCCCCACAGATCGGAAGAGCACACGTCTGAACTCCAGTCACTGACAAC
>CAJUQU010000255.1 GCA_910588595.1 uncultured Lachnospiraceae bacterium
CACGACGCTCTTCCGATCTGGGAGGATTTTCACGGGAAGGCTTACCGTACGATTAAAAGTGGTGTGATGCTGCCTTTTGAATATATGCTCCGCAAATTAGAGTTGACATCGTTTGAACAGTATATGGCTTGTCTTGCCATGGCGCCGGAGCTTAATCGGGAATACGAACGAATGTACTGCTATCTGCAGGATGATCTGGCATGGCGGTCTCCTTCGCTGGATTTGTGTGTGAAAATGTATACGATGGATGAATTGGCTCAGAGTACACTGATTCATCAGACATATAGCCGCAGGGAACTGTTGTGCTGTGTATTTGACAGACAGGCTGCAGGGCAGGAGAGCGGGCTGGCATGGCGGCTGAGGCTTCACAGAGATCTGATCGATTTTACTTTTTTCTACGAATCAGATTTAGTAAAACGCAAGGCTGAGTATCAGCTGAGATTGTCTGACAACAGTAGGGAGATGGGACTGAGTATCAATCAGGATGCGGCGGATGCCATTGGACAGCGTTTAGAGGAGCGCATAGACATACGGGCACGATTATTTCTCCTGCGTGGGCCATATGGAAGTGGTAAGAAGCTGCAGATTCGACTTGCAGCAGAGACGAAAGGGTATAATATCCTGTTCTTTGATATCCGGGAGGTTTTGAACAAAAGGGAAGACCAGATCCTGGAAACAGTGAGCGATGCCGTGGTGCGCGCTGTGCTGGACAGGGCTTTTCTGGTATTTTGCCATTGGGAAGCCATCTGGTCAGGGGAACGGCAAAAACGCCAGGCTGCACAGGAGATCCTTCAAAGAGCTGCTATATTTTTCCAGGATATCTTTCTGACAGTGGAGGAAGAAGAGGGAGAAGATCTGATGGAAGGGCAGTATCCTGCAGGATATCAGATTGAAGAATTTCGGATGCGTCTCCCGTCTATTCAGGAGAGAAGCCTGCTCTGGAAGGAATTTCTGGCTGCGGAGGCCGGACAGGAGGATACTGCGCTGTACGACAGGCTTGCAGCCCAGTTTGATTTTACGCCGGGAGTGATCAAGGAAGCGGCAAAAGCTGCCTGCAGGAAAGCGAAAAACAAGGGAGAGCGGCAGATATCTGCCGTATTGTTATATCAGGCCTGCCAGCAAAAGATTTCGCACCGGTTAGGGGAGCGCGCAAGCCAAGTCAATGCGGCCTATTCGTGGGATGATCTGATATTAGAAGATGGTCCAAAGGAGCTGCTGCGGCAGGCATGCGGGCAGGTGGCTTACAGAGGTAAGGTCTATGAGCAGTGGGGATTTCAGGATAAGATTGCATATGGCAGAGGTGTCTCTCTACTGTTTGCAGGGCCTCCCGGCACCGGAAAGACTATGGCAGCACAGGTGCTCGCAAAGGAACTTAATCTGGAATTGTATAAAGTGGATCTGTCCGGGGTGTTGTCTAAATATATCGGGGAGACGCAGAAGAATCTCCGGGAGATCTTTGACGAAGTGAAAAAGAGCCGAAGCATCCTCTTTTTTGACGAGGCTGACGTGCTGTTTGGAAAGCGTGTGGATGTCTCGGATGCCAGGGATATCAGCGCGAATGCACAGACTGCATATCTTCTGCAGAAGATGGAAGAATATGATGGGATTACAATTCTTGCCACGAATTTAATGCAGAATTTTGATGATGCGTATAAACGAAGGATGAAATATATCATCCGATTTACATTTCCGCGGAAGGAACAGCGGGAGCTGTTATGGGAGAAGGTTTTCCCCAAACAGATGCCTTTGCAGAAGGACATAGATATCGCTTATCTTGCAGAAAATTTTGAACTTTCCGGTGCCTCGATTAAGAATATCGCATTGAACGCGGCATTTATTGCCGCTTCTAGGCAGGAGAATACAGGGATGGAACACATTATGACAGCACTGCAGCAGGAGTATGAGAAATCGGGGAAAATACTTGGAAAAGCGGAGTTAAAAGAGTATTATGGATACAAAATTTAAAGAGGTCAACGCTGATTTTATGGTGTGTTTCAATGTTTGTCAGGAAGCAGTTTGTCAGATATATCATAGAGCGGCAGAATGGAGGAAAATATGAATAAGATAGAGCTGCGGGAAGGTTTAAAGAGGCTGGAGGCATACATGAAACAGTATGAGATGACCAGCATGTTTCTGGAGGAAGGGGAACAGACGCCGCTGGATTCACTGATCTTTGGGCTAAGGGTCAGCGATGAACTGAGTCTGGATGTATCCTGCAATTTCGTTGATGCGCCGGATTATGGAAGCATTTTGCAGTTTTATGGGCAGTTAGAGCTCGATGGAATGATGGCAGAAAGTCCTGGGACACTCACGGAATTGAATATATTGCAGATGATCAATCTGCTGAACAAAATGCTTCCGGTCGGACAGTTTTTGTACATGCAGGATGATAAAAGCCCAGTGCATTCTATAGGATTGCGCTATACCATGAGGACAGAGCTGGCAGGTGATGATGAGCTGGAAAAGTGTGGGGATGTTATTGAGATGCTGATGGATGATTATGAACTTCTGTGCGGTGTGCTGGTGCTGGCGCTGGAGGGTGAGACGGTGCAGGGCGCTTTGGATGCTGTTATGACATTGATGCAAGAAGGGTGATACAAGCGTGACCACCTTTCGCGAATAATACAACCAAATTTAAACTTAAAAGGCGGCAATCCAGCCGCTTTTTAAATTGTTGCAAGTTTCGTAACTTAGGAACTGTTAAAGAATTAATCTTTGCATCTGACTTGTCTAAATCTTCTTATGCCGCGTTGTCGTCAATCGGCGTACCCCAGTACGCCTCATTCCTCCGCCTTGCATAAAAAGATTTATACTGCGTCATCTGCAAAGTTAATTCTTAACAGTTCCTTAGTATCGGAATATTGAAACATTCTGCATTCTATTATGTTGATCGAGGGCAAAAGGATTGTTATGAACACCCTTTTGTGATATAATACAAGTGCAGTAAAGTGAACATGCTTTGTCATAGAAGTAAATAATAATAGATAGATGGTGTATAATAATGTTTTTGATGCTGAAAAATACGAAAGTATTATATTTTAACCTGCCGGATTTTACGGTGGAAGTGTTTCGGGAAGATCTGTTACCCTATTTTCTCAGGGCAAATATCAAGAAAAGTTCCAATATGAAAGATATCATGTACAATGTGCAGACAGTGAAGAGCTATCTGAGCAGCAGGATGCTGTCACTGTCGAGGGATAACGCCAAGAAGATTTACGCCGCTTTTCAGATACCACAAGTGGACTCGATCGACAACAGAGTGAATATCTGCATCAAGTGTAAGGGGGTATCTATTCAGGACAGTTTTTGGGTTCAGGAAGAAAACGAACCAGACACATGGGAATCGATCAATATCCGGCAGAATAAATTAAAGGATATCATCGATTTGTCTTTGGGGGGGTTCAGCCCTACGATCACGACAAGCGCCATCTGCCCGGAGCTGACCACAAAAGGGTTGTTTCGAAAAGGCTGGGTGCGTATGGATGACATCCTCTATCTATTAAAATCAGATAAGACAACAGATTGCGTAAATACAAAGATGGAAGTACTTGCTTCGGAGATCCTTGAATGCTTCGAGAATAGGATTGACTGCGTCACATACGTCAGCGATATGAAGAACATGATGGATGGCGAGGGTCAGGTCTCCATATGTAAAAATTTTGTGGGTGAGGACTACTCTTTTGTGGAGGCATGGGAAGTCATAGATTATTGCAGACGTCTTGGCATAAACTACAGGGAACATTGCATGGAGCAGTGGGGGGCAGAGTTTGCCGGTATCCCGGTGCTGGATTATATTATTGTGAATACGGACCGGCACACACAGAATTATGGATTTATGATGAACAATGATACAGGTAAGATCGAGCGCCTTGCACCTTTGTTTGATTTCAACTGTGCCCTTGTGGCGGACTATTTTGCGCACGACGCGAGGGACACGCTGAGTCAGATGTTCAATACTGCAGAAACGCTGAGGGAACTGGCGTATCAGTATAAAGAATACACCAACGTTGTTTTCAATGAAGAAAAGTTTATGAAAGTGGTTGAGAGAAACGAACAATACAAATTTATTTTTGAAAAGGTATATGAACGGATACAGGAATTGGGGCTTGCATGAGATCAGTGCTCTGTGATATACTTTGGAAAGAGTTGTGCCGGATTATATTGATAAATATTTAACATAGAATAAGAGGAGAAAATAAAATGGATTTATTGTACAGAAGCACAAGAAGCAAGGACGGGGCAGTTAAGGCGTCTCAGGCAATTTTGAAGGGGCTTGCGGACGATGGCGGGCTATTTGTGCCGGAGGCGGTTCCACGGCTGGATAAGAGCCTTGAGGAATTATCGGCGATGACATATCAGGAGACTGCATATGAGGTGATGAAGCTGTTTTTCACAGATTTCACGGAGGCAGAGCTCAAGGACTGTATCAACAGGGCGTATGACGAAAAGTTTGATACGGAGGTGATCGCGCCGCTTGTGGAGGCGGATGGAACCTATTATCTGGAACTATTCCACGGTGCGACGATCGCGTTCAAGGACATGGCGCTCTCCATTCTGCCGCATCTGTTGACCACGTCGGCAAAGAAAAATGATGTGCAGAATGAGATCGTGATCCTCACGGCGACAAGCGGTGATACCGGAAAGGCGGCACTCGCAGGTTTCGCAGATGTGAAAGGGACACGCATTATTGTATTTTACCCCAAAAACGGCGTCAGTCCGATTCAGGAAAAACAGATGGTCACACAGAAGGGGGAAAATACTTTTGTGGTGGGTATCACAGGCAATTTTGACGACGCGCAGACCGGTGTGAAGCAGCTGTTTGGAGATAGAGAGCTCGCAGACATCATGGACAAAGCGGGGTTCCAGTTCTCCTCTGCAAACTCTATTAATATAGGAAGACTTGTCCCGCAGATCGTCTATTATGTATATGCCTATGCACAGCTTTTAAAGGAAAGCAAAGTTGAGAGGGACGAGAAGATCAATGTAGTTGTTCCCACGGGCAATTTTGGTAATATTCTTGCGGCGTATTTTGCCAAGAACATGGGCGTTCCCATCGCGAAGCTGATCTGTGCTTCCAACGAAAATAAAGTGCTCTATGATTTCTTTGAGACAGGTATCTATGATAGGAATAGGGATTTTGTGCTTACCAGTTCCCCTTCCATGGATATACTGATCTCCAGCAATCTCGAACGGCTGATCTATCTGACGGCGGGTGCGGATGCGGATAAAAATGCAGCATTCATGAGCGAACTGTCCACTGCGGGCAAATATGAGATCACTGCAGATATGCGGGCACAGATGAAAGATTTTTACGGGAATTATGCATCCGAGCAGGAAACTGCGGAAATGATCAGGACACTCTATGAGAAGACCGGATATGTGATCGACACGCATACGGCTGTTGCCGCTGCGGTGTGCAGAAAATATAGGAAGGAGACCGATGACAACACGAAGGTGGTGCTGGCATCGACAGCAAGTCCGTTCAAATTTACCAGGAGTGTGATGGATGCCATCGATGAAAAGTATGATACAATGGGAGACTTTGAGCTTGTTGACGAGCTCTCAAAACTTGCAAATGTCAAAGTTCCTGGAGCGATCGAGGAAATCCGCACAGCGCCGGTTCTGCATGATACGGTTTGCGGCAAGGAAGAGATGAAGTCGGTAGTCATGAAATTTCTTGGTATTTAAGATACTTTGTCACGTCATTTTTTTCAGTTTCTAATTGATAATAGCAGAAACTCTTGGTTTCGATTCGCGTATGATATGCGAGGAAGACGAGAGTTTCTGTGCTCAATAAAATTTTGTTTCATTTATTATAAAGTTGGATGAAAGAAGGAGTACAGATGGGGTTTGGATTGATACTGGATCTGCTCATTATGGCATGTGGTGCCATTATGGTTTATAGAGCAGTCCGGATGCGATCGACAGACCAGCTTCCGGCGATGCTCGTGGGCATGGGATTTCCGATCGAACGGGCGAAGGATCCGAAAAGGTTTATCAGATTTACCTTTCCTGTTACGCTTGCGACCGGAGTCGTTCTTTTTGCGGTGGGGCTGGCAGGTGTGCTCGGACTTTTTATCAGATATCCGCTGGCGGAGACACTGATGCGGATCGTGCTGGTTCTCGTGATCGTCGGTTATGGCATGGTGCTGATGAAGGCGCAGAAAGAGTTTCTGGC
>CAJUQU010000256.1 GCA_910588595.1 uncultured Lachnospiraceae bacterium
ACGAGATGGTTGTCAGTGACTGGAGTTCAGACGTGTGCTCTTCCGATCTAATATGACGAGGAAAGAGGCATGTTATTATCTGGGGATCCGCGAAGATGCTCCCGAGGATCAGATCAAGAGGGCGTATCGGTATAAAGCAAAGCTGTATCACCCCGATGTCAATCCCGATATGGATACCAGGGAGTACTACATCAATGTACAAGAGGCATATAAGTTCCTGATGAATGATCAAAGGGATACGGCTTCGTCAGATCCGAACGCCAATGTGCAGACAGGTCCGGCGATGAATGGTTATCCAAATATGTATTACAACAGTTCCTGCGGCAGTGCTGGAACAAACAGTATGTATACAAGTGCTGTGAATAGTTCTGATGCCAAAACAGTCAATGTCAGGCCTGCCAAGGTTTATGCCAGCACGGCTGCTGCAAAAGCCAGCTACAAGAGACAGAAGGAGAAGGAGAGAGAGCGGGAAAAGATACAGAAGTGGGATGAGGAGTACAAGAGCAGTAAAAGACGTCAGCAGCAGACACAGCTCTACGGCAAGGAGTATACGGACAGAATGACAGGAACCTCGAAGAGCAAGGAGGACGAAATTCTGGAAAAGATACGAGCGATATGGCTTGCGGAGACGATCAGGCGGCAGATCGAATTAGACAAGGAGAACAAAGAAGTATTGCAGCGAAGAAAGCTGTATCAGGCTTTTATGAAACAGCAGGTACGCGATGACGATGGGAAGTGACGGAGTATGGGAATAATCAAAGTCAAAGATCTGATCTATGAGTATATACGGCGCGATGAGGAAGGCAATGTGGAGGGGATCACAACTGCCGTGGACGATGTCAGCCTAGATATCAGACAGGGGGATTTTGTGGCGGTTTTAGGGCATAATGGTTCTGGAAAGTCGACATTGGCAAAGCACTTGAACGCGATCCTGTATCCCACGGAGGGAACAGTCTGGGTCGACGGAAAGGATACCAAGGATGACTCCGCTGTCTGGGATATCCGGCAGACAGCAGGAATGGTCTTTCAGAACCCGGACAATCAGATCATCGGTCAGGTTGTTGAGGAAGATGTAGGATTTGGACCTGAGAACATGGGGGTGCCGACCAAGGAAATCTGGGAGCGCGTCGAGGAAAGCCTGAAAGCCGTGGGTATGTTTCAGTTTCGGAAGTTTTCACCGAACAAGCTCTCCGGGGGGCAGAAGCAGCGGGTTTCCATAGCGGGTGTGATCGCCATGCACCCGAAATGTATCGTTCTTGACGAGCCGACTGCGATGCTGGACCCAAAAGGGCGCAAGGAAGTGATACGTGCAGTCCGGGCATTGAACGACGTGGAACGCATTACCGTGATATTGATCACGCACTATATGGAGGAAGTGATCTATGCGGATAAAGTCTATGTGATGGACCGGGGAAAGATCACACTTCAGGGCACGCCTCGGGAGGTATTTTCTGAGGTGGAGCGGTTAAAAGAACTCCGACTTGATGTGCCGCAGGTGACGCTGCTGGCACACGAACTGCGGAAGGAAGGATTTCCCATACCAAAGGGTGTGCTCACGAATCAGGAGTTTGTGGAGGCGCTGGACCGATGCATCAGCGAGGCGGGATCATAAGTCTTGCCGGCTATCAGGGCAGCGTGCTATAGCTTGGAGGCAGGGAAGTTTTGACAGATAAAAGGGAAGGTGACATATGCCGATCATATTGGATAAAGTAAGTCATATATACGGCGAGGATACCGCTATGGCGGTGAGAGCGCTGAACAATATTAGCCTGGTGATACCAGATGGGCAATTTATTGGATTGATCGGTCACACGGGATCTGGTAAATCCACACTGGTGCAGCATCTCAACGGCTTGATGAAGGCAACATTTGGGAATATATATTTTAACGGAGAGGATATCGATGCGCAGGATTTTGACAAAAAAAAGCTTCGCAGTAAGGTAGGATTGGTGTTTCAGTATCCGGAGCATCAGCTTTTTGAGACAGATGTGTTTGCGGATGTGTGCTTTGGACCGAAAAATCTGGGGCTGGAGAAAAAGGAGATCGAGCTGCGTGCCTATGAGGCGTTGAAACTAGTCGGTCTAGAGGATGACTACTTTTATCAGTCACCTTTTGATCTCTCGGGCGGACAGAAAAGGCGTGTTGCAATAGCCGGTGTACTGGCGATGAAGCCGGATGTACTGATCCTTGACGAGCCGACAGCCGGGCTTGATCCCAAAGGTCGGGATGAGATTCTTGACCAGATCGCTAAATTGAAACGGGAAACAGGCATTACAGTGATTCTGGTCTCGCACAGTATGGATGATGTGGCGAAATATGTGGACAGGATCATCGTCATGAATAAGGGCAGTGTGATGTACGACGATGAGCCCGGGGAAGTGTTCAGACACTATCATGAGCTTGAGGAGATCGGTCTCGCTGCGCCGCAGGTGACATACATCATGAAGGATCTGCGGGATCACGGTTACGATGTCAGCGATGAGATCACTGCGATCGCGGAGGCAAAAGAGGAAATAAAGAACTGTTTTACAAGGCTAATGGCAGCGCGAAAGGAAAGATAGGTGGCGTATTATGCTCAGGGATATCACATTAGGACAATATTATCAGGCGGATTCCGTAATCCATAAGCTTGATCCACGAGTGAAGCTTGGCACGACGATCCTCTTTATCATATCCCTGTTTGTCTTTCAAGGATTGTGGGGATATCTGGTGGCTGCGCTGTTTCTTGCGCTCGTGATCAGGCTGTCGACGGTCCCGTTTAAGTTTATGGTAAAGGGAATGAAATCGATCGTCTTTCTGCTGTCGATCACGGTGATCTTCAATCTGTTCCTGACACCTGGAGAACCGATCGTCCGGATCTGGAAACTGTCGATCACGCAGGAGGGGCTCCGGCTTGCCATCCTGCTATCGATCCGGCTGAGTTTTCTGATCATCGGATCGTCGGTGATGACACTCACGACCACTCCGAATCAGCTGACGGACGGTCTCGAGAAAATGCTGAGACCGCTGAATAAGATCAAAGTGCCGGTACATGAGATCGCCATGATGATGTCCATCGCGCTCCGCTTCATACCGATATTGATGGAGGAGACCGACAAGATCATGAAGGCGCAGCTTGCGAGGTGTGCAGACTTTGACAGTGGAAATCTGATCAGGAAAGCAAAGAGTCTGGTGCCCTTGCTGGTGCCGCTTTTCATATCGGCATTCCGGCGTGCCAACGATCTTGCCATGGCGATGGAGGCGCGCTGTTACAGAGGTGGGGACCACCGAACCAAGATGAAGCCGCTGCACTACGAAAAGAGGGATTATATCGCGTATGTGATCGTGGCCTGCTATCTTGTGTGCGGGATCGCGGCGGGAAAACTGATCCCGGTATTGTTGGGGAGTATCCTATAGGATTTCGGATTCTCTTTGGATCAGACACAGGAAGGATTCCTGTGAGGATATTTATACACACGGGCACCCGGAGGAAGAATGTCAGCAGAAGCTGACGGGAGCACAGCGCGAGTAGGAGGCGATATACCGTGAAAAGAGTAATGCTGACCGTTGCCTATGACGGCACGAATTATCATGGGTGGCAGCTGCAGCCGAATGTGACGACGATCGAATCCGTGCTCAACGAGGCACTTAGTGTCCTCTTAAATGAAGAGATCAAGGTGATCGGGGCGTCGAGAACGGACACCGGTGTGCATGCACTTGGAAATATTGCTGTGTTTGACACACAGGCGCGAATGCCTGCTGAAAAAATTTCATATGCATTAAACCAGAGGCTTCCGGAAGATATCCGGATCCAGGACTCGCGCGAAGTCCCGCTCGGCTTTCACCCAAGGCGGCAGGACAGCAGGAAGACGTATGAGTACAGGATATTGAACAGTGCCTTTCCGATGCCTGTGTACAGGCTCTACGCACATTTTACCTATGTGCCCCTCGATGTCGCGTCAATGCAGAAGGCAGCGGCGTACCTTGCAGGAGAGCATGATTTTAAGAGCTTCTGCAGCGTGAATACGACAGCGGAGACGACCGTGAGAACGATCTATGATATCACTGTGGACAAGTCCGGTGACATGATCACGATCAGAGTAACCGGTTCGGGCTTTCTGTACAACATGGTCCGGATCATCGCGGGAACGCTGATCGAGGTGGGGAGAGGGAATTTGGTGCCTGATCAGATAGAAAGTATTTTGAAGGCATGTGACCGCAAGGCGGCAGGACCGACAGCGCCGGCGTGCGGACTGATGCTGGCAAAATATGAGTTTTTGGATCCTGATCTGTCATGAGGCGGCGCAGAACCGAACGTGTTTGAGGTTAGGCTGAACGGATTTTTGAGAGAGGAAAGCGGCTGTCCATCAGGAGGGCATGTATCTGAAGAAAGGTGAGTGGGAATCCCTGCTGACGGAAGTTTTTTCTGTGATGACATGTATACGATATATGAGCGATATAAATTGCGGATAAATTTGACAATTTGGTATTGACACACCAGGAACCGTATAATATAATAATTCAATGTGGCGACATGCGATTGTACGATATCAAAGCCCCGATATTTACAGAGGTGTCAGCCCAGGTATCTAGGTGACTTGTGAGTCTGCAGGATGCGGTCCGGACATTCCGCATCGGAGGATTCGGGCAGGAATAACCGTCAAAGGAGAGCCGACAGGCTAAGTATATGGAGGTAACATAATGAAAACATTTATGGCTAGCCCAGCTACAATTGATAGAAAATGGTATGTAGTAGACGCTACTGGAATGACATTAGGACGCTTGGCATCAGAGGTTGCGAGCGTATTGAGAGGAAAGAAGAAACCGATCTTCACTCCTCATATTGATACAGGTGATTATGTGATCATCATCAACGCTGAGAAGATCGCAGTCACAGGCAAGAAGCTTGATCAGAAGGTTTACTATCATCACTCGGATTATGTCGGCGGTATGAAGTCAGCGACATTGAGAGAGAAGATGAACAAGAAACCGGAAGAGGTGATCGAGCACGCAGTGAAAGGGATGCTTCCAAAGGGACCTTTAGGACGTGAAATGTACAAGAAACTCTTCGTATATGCAGGACCTGAGCATAAGCATGCGGCTCAGAAGCCTGAGGCATTGACATTTTAATCAGTGTGATAGATAAAGGAGGAAATTGAAATGGCAAAAGCAGCAAATGCTTCAAGATATTATGGAACAGGTAGAAGAAAGAAATCGATTGCCAGAGTATATCTGACACCGGGTACAGGAAACATCACGATCAATAAGAGAGGGATTGATGACTATTTCGGATTGGAGACATTGAAGGTGATCGTTCGCCAGCCTCTGGCAGCGACAGATACAGTTGACAAGTTTGATGTGCTTGTAAATGTAAAGGGCGGCGGCTACACAGGACAGGCAGGTGCGATCAGACATGGTATCTCGAGAGCTTTATTGCAGGCAGATTCCGATTACAGACCAGTGCTCAAGAAGGAAGGTTTCCTGACGCGCGATCCTCGTATGAAGGAGAGAAAGAAGTACGGCCTCAAAGCGGCTCGTCGCGCTCCGCAGTTCAGCAAGCGTTAAATTTTATCAAAACGGCTCAAAAAGCCCGGAAAATCAAGGTTTTCCGGGCTTTTGCTTTTGATAGGGTTTAATGTAGTTTGACGCAAAAAAGCCATTTTTCACCCAATTTATAGTGGTTCCCAATAGGATAACCGGGCAAAAAGAGGGTCAAGTGGTTACAAAATAGAATAACCACAGCTCTATTTTTGGGGTATTTCAGAGGTGATTTTTACTCCCTCTCTCCCCTCGATTTATACGAGAACAGTTTGGCATAGTTTGACCGAATTTGAATAATTGAATATGATTTTAATGCAGGCACTCAGTATTTTTTACTGGGTGCTTTTTGCGTTTCCGGGGAACTGTATTCCGGGATCAGAAAAAGCCGTCACTTTTCAATTTATGAAGTGGCGGCTTTTTCTATTTCCAGAAGCAACCACAACGAATTAGAAACGAGGTGATTATCTTGAACACGCAAATCATCGCCATCGCCAATCAAAAGGGAGGTGTGGGCAAAACCACAACCTGTGCCAATTTAGGGATTGGGCTGGCACAGGCCGGAAAGAAAGTGCTTCTCATTGACGGGGACCCGCAAGGGAGCCTGACCATCAGCCTGGGCAATCCCCAGC
>CAJUQU010000257.1 GCA_910588595.1 uncultured Lachnospiraceae bacterium
GAAGCTGGGTGCGCTCAAGGCTGATTATTGAGTGACTATAATTCGGATTTTGGGTACCAACATGGCAAACGCAGGTATGGATATTAAGACCTTGCAGTATGTAATGGGTCATTCCGATGTAGGTGTTACGCTGAATGTCTATACTCATGCCAGCTATGACCGTGCGGCGGAGCAGATGGCAAAGATTTTAGACTTCAAAGAAGCGGATATGCATGGAAAACAGAGAAAATCAGGTTGAGAAGTACACTAATCTACTACACCAATTACTACACCATTTGCCCGTAAATTTGCGTAGATTTATAACGAATTACGCAGATTAAGGGTAAAAAACCAAAAATGAAAAAAGCGCCGGAAAGCTTGAAATATCTAGGTTTGAAGGCTTATGAAGGGATATAAAAGATATGATTAAAATTTTATTCATCTGCCACGGCAATATCTGCCGCAGCACAATGGCGGAAAGTGTCATGACATACCTAGTAAAACAAAAGCAGCTGGAGGATTCATTCTATATCAACTCTGCTGCCACCAGCCGGGAGGAAATTGGCAATCCTCCCCACTACGGCACTGTCAGCAAACTGCGTGAAGTCATGATCCCACTGGTGCCACACCGCGCAGTACAGATGACAGCACAAGATTACACTCAATACGACTATCTGATCGGCATGGACACTGCCAATATCAGAAACATGACACGCATCGCCGGCGGTGACAATGACGACAAAATTTATAAACTGCTCTCCTTCTCAGGTTCTGGCAGAGATGTCGCTGATCCTTGGTACACTGGTGACTTTGACGCAACTTATACTGATGTGGCCGAAGGCTGCAGCGCACTGCTCCGACACATTCTTGAGAATGATCTACACATGCCCTCCACGGCGATCCGCGCGCTGCCTTAGCGGCATATTTCCTCTGCACTGTGCGACGCAGATAAATTTTCTACACTGCATAGTGCAGATTTTTCTCCCGAACTTTCTGGATCTCCAGATGGTCTATGATCAGTCCCTTGATCTTTCTTACCTGTTCTTCATCATAATCCTCATCATATGTAATCTTCAGCTTCTCAGCTGTGATCACCGCACAGTTATTTTTTACGTTGTATTCACTGTCCTCTATCCAGAATTTTACCGTCAGGATCTCATTGTAATCGTCCGCCGCAAAACAGATGCTGATCTCCTCATCATTAAAGAAATCAATATTTCTGTTTCTGACATACATCGGTGATCCATTCTCAAAAAATATGGTGAGATCATAATGTTCCTGTGACAGGTTGACAATATTCAGATCCTCGATCGCACTGCGAAAGCTTTCCCCACTATTTATCTCAAAAACAATAGCCCTGAGACAGTCATAATTGAGGTCCACCCTCCTAGAAAACGCAACGATCGGCTCGATCTCCTGATAGTGCGCTTTTCCTAATTTGTCACAGAGATATCTTCTGATCTCATCTGCCGACGGGTATCCAAATCGAAAATGGTAATGAAACCGTCCTGGACGATTGATAAAAAAATCATTTAATTTCCGGATATCATTGCAGGTGATAACAAACAATTTCTTTCCCTGTGATATCCCGTCAAACAGGCTGAGCAGCGCCGCCTGTGGCTCAATCTCTCCTTCCGATGGTCTGACATCACCAAATGTCTTGTCAAACTCATCAAAAAGCACCATGATGCTCTGATCGATCGCCTCAAGATAAGACGCGATTCCCGGTATATACTGATCCACGACAATGATGGGTATATTTATTTTTGCAGCTTCCACTGACAACAGTTTCGCAAACATCGACTTTCCGATCCCTTTACACCCACTCAAGATCACTCCCAGATTTCGCTCAAACCTATCATATGCGCGCAGGACCTTTTGCACCTTTACCATGTGATCACCGTAGATCTTATCCTCCTTCACCTGAATATCCGCATACTCATCCAGATAAAAGCCTGTCATTTTCTCGAATCTCACAATATAGGATCTGGCAGGCAGTTCATCGTAGGTCATCACAGTGTCATTATAGATTTCAACCTTTGTCCCGATTTTGATTGCTTTCATGTGCTTCCTCCTCGTGTTTGCGTGTCTTATAAAAAATCCTCTAACCGACACTTATTATTGTATCAATTAGAGGATATATCATTTGATTCATTTTGTCATTGGACGGTTAATCCAAAGTGACGATCTTTCCTGCCACGGCACAGGCAGCCGCCGATCTGGGTGAAGCCAGATAGATATTCACTTTGGAAGTTCCCATACGCCCGAGGAAGTTTCTGTTGTTCGTCGCGATGACTGTCTCGCCGTCCGTCAGAATGCCGCCAGTCCTGCCGCAGCACAGACCGCAGCTGGGATGCGTGATGATGGCACCTGCCTCCGCGAGCACTGCCATCGTGCCGTTTGCAACTGCCTCCCTGTAAATCTTGCGGCTTGCCGGCGTGACGATAAGTTTTACAAAAGGCGCCACGTGCTTTCCTTTCAGTACTTCCGCTGCTGCCATCAAGTCCTCAAGCCTTCCGTTCGTGCAGGAACCGATGAACACCTGGTCGATCGGCTTTCCCGCAAGCTCTGAGACCGGCTTCACATTGTCCACATTGGAGGGGCACGCCATCACTGGCACAAAATCCTCCGCCTTGTATTCGATCACCTGGCAGTACTGCGCATCCGCGTCTCCTACCAGATCCCGCTCCCTGTCCGTGAGCGTTATCCCGCAGTACTGTGCAGTCTTCTCATCCGGTGTAAAAAGCGCACATTTTGCCCCCGCCTCGATCGCCATGTTCGACATGGACATTCTCGATGCCACAGTCATATTTTCAACCGTATCTCCCGTGAACTCCAGCGCTTTGTAGGTGGCACCGTCCGCCCCCAGATCATCGATCAGCCTCAATATGATGTCCTTCGCCATGACATTCTCCGGCAGCTTTCCTGTGATGTTCACCCTGATCGTCTCCGGCACACGGATCCAGAGTGTGCCGGTGCCGAGTATGCTTGCCATCTCCGTATACCCGATACCCGATGAAAATGCGCCGACACAGCCGTATGTTGTCGTGTGGCTGTCTGTGCCAAACACGATATCACCCGGCTTGACATAACCTGCCTCTGTCATCAGCTGGTGGCAGATCCCGTCGGAGCGGTGGACATGTTTCATGCCATACTTTTCCACAAACGCATCGCCGACACGGAAATGTCTGGTGTCATCCACCTGGCTCGCCGGCACCAAATGATCATAGATCAGCACCGCCTTGTCCGCATCCCACAATTTTGTAAATCCCATCTCCTCGAATTTCGATGCCACGAACGGGATAAAGATGTCGTGTATCATCACGCGGTCGACGTTGACGGTCACGATCTCGCCCGCTTTCACATCTGTATGAATATTATTACGAATTATTTTTTCAATAATTGTCATTCCCATAGCTAATCCTTGCCTTCCTTTATCTCACTAACTTCTGTGGAGCCAAACAATGCCAGCGCCGCCCTGATCGCTTTACAGCCCATTTCGTTTCTGCATCGCCTTCACCAGGCCGCCCGCATTGAGGATATCCACCAGATTCTGCGGAAGCGACGTGATCGCATACTGTTTTCCATGACATTCTATGGACTCATTGATGGCAACCGTGATCTCATCGCCCTCCTTCACATCACACTGGAGCTTGTCATTCTCGATCAGCAGCAGACCATTGTTGATGGCGTTGCGGAAGAAGATGCGCGCGAAGGACTTCGCGATCACACACTTGACGCCGAGCGCCTTGATGATCTCAGGTGCCTGCTCTCTTGACGACCCGCAGCCGAAGTTCTTCCCCGCGACGATCATATCGCCTTCCCTGATCTGTCCCGCAAGCTCCGGGCGCAATGGCGAAAATGCGTACGGCGCCATGTCCTGCACCGTCTTTAACGCAAGGTATTCTGTCGGAATAATGATGTCCGTGTCGATATCATCGCCCAAAACCCATATCTTTCCTGTAAATCTATCCATGTTTTATTTTAACTCCTTTATATAGCATGTTAACTACAGCACATTAAATCATATCCGCCGTCACGATCTCGCCCTTTATCGCCGATGCCGTCACTGTCGCCGCCGACGCAAGATACACGAACGAATCCTTGTGTCCCGCGCGTCCCTTGAAATTGCGCGTTCCGGTGCTGATCAGCACTTCCCCCTCGCCGATCACACCCTGGCAGCTTCCCCAGCACACACTGCAGTTTGCGTTCATGACAATCGCGCCAGCCTCCATAAACGTGTCGAGAATCCCCTCCGCGAGCGCCTGCCTGTACACTTCCGCACTCGCCGGGACCACCAGAAATCTCACATGCGGATGTACTTTTCTGCCCTTGATCAGCGCGGCGCCGACTCTCAGATCCTCGATGCGCCCATTGTTGCAGGAGCCGAGAAACGCCTCGTCAATATGCGTCCCCACACACTCCTTTGCATCGACAACGCTGTCGACAAAGTGCGGTTTTGCCACGATCGGCTTGATCGTTGACAGATCAATGTCATACACCTTTGCAAAGCAGGCGTCCGCATCGCTCTTAAAGCTATGTTTCGGCTCTCTGCCGTGTGATCTCAGATAATCAAGCGTGATCTCGTCAACCTCCATCAGCGCCGTCTTCGCCCCCGCCTCCACGCAGAGATTGCAGATGGCGATCCTGTCGCTCATATTCAGGGTTTTCAGACCGTCGCCGCCAAACTCCATCGCCATATAATTTGCGCCGTTTGCACCGATCATGCCTATGATCGAAAGGATCAGATCCCGCGCGTACACACCGTCATTCAACTTTCCCCTCAGATTGAATTTCAGGGTCTCAGGCACCAGCAGCCACGATTTCCCCGTCACCATCGCATAGAGGTAATCCGTACAGCCGACACCTGTTCCGAACGCACCGACCGCGCCGTATGCACAGGTATGGCTGTCCGCGCCGAATATCAGTTCCCCGCTCGTGACATGGTTCTCCATCATCACCTGATGGCACACGCCTGCCCCCTCGTAGAATGTGATGCCGTGCTCCCTCGCAAAGTCGCGCATCTTCTTGTGTGACGCCGCTGTCTTCACGCTGTCGCAGGGCACATTGTGATCCACGATCCACACTAATTTGCCGACGTCCGCGATGCGCGGGTTTTTGAGATCATTGTACATATCGATCGTCAGATGTGTCGTCCCGTCATTGCTCATCAATCTGTCAAGTTCCACTGTATGGATATCCCCCGGCTTCACAGACGCCGCGCCTGCCGCTGCCGCGATGATTTTTTCTGCCATTGTCATTCCCATGTCTCATACTCCCCCTATTCCCTGTTCAACGATGCGATCAGTCCGCCCTGATCCAGGATCCCCTGCATGTACGCGGGCAGTTTCGTGCACTCGTATTCTCTTTCATCCACGCGCACCACGCCCTCCTGCATGGAAAGCTCCATATCATCACCTGCATTTACATTGTCATACAGATCCTTGCAGACAATAACCGGAAGTCCGATATTGATCGCATTTCTATAGAAGATACGCGCAAAGGACTTCGCTACAACAGCTTTGACGCCAAGCGCCTTGAGCACGGTCGGCGCCTGCTCTCTCGAGGAACCGCATCCGAAATTCTCCGACGCCACCACATAGTCCCCCGGCTGCACTTTTGACGCAAAATCCGTGTCCAGAGACTCGAAAGTATGTACTTTCATCTCATCGATCGTAGGGTATATGATATACTGCGACGCGATGATCTGATCGGTGTCCACATCCTGTCCAAACTTAAATATTTTTCCCATTGTACCATCCTGTCCTTTCCTGTATTGAAAATCTCTCATTCCTTTCATGCTTTTTATAGTGTAGCAAATTTCTTTCCAAAAAACTAGGATTATTTTTATCATACCATGCTGTTTTTTTATTTCCGATGTGGTATAGTTATTGTATGCTTTGTTCTGCACCGTCGAAATCGGCAAGGAGGCAACATGCTGGCAGGGGCTTCACACAGACCGCCCTTGCTCCGCTTTCGCATGAATCCGAACTCACCATAACGCTCTAGAGCGTGTTTGAAAAATGCTTTCTGTCAGATGTACGGCACAGTTTGTGGGAGATTAAATCATCTTACAGATGATGTGCCAAATGAAGGAGTCGTAGCGGGCTACGTCGACTGAATTTGACGCAAATATCGCGCAAAATGGGACGTA
>CAJUQU010000258.1 GCA_910588595.1 uncultured Lachnospiraceae bacterium
ACGAGATGGTTGTCAGTGACTGGAGTTCAGACGTGTGCTCTTCCGATCTTCACGGAGATCGTTTTTCAGGTGTTGGATTTTATCAATGGAGAGATGGAGAAGATCAAGGACGGAAATGATCCTGACGGTGACAATTCCCAGTTGATCGACCTGATGGAAAAATTCCTTGTGAAGCTAAAAGGTGTGATCGACTCTTCCAACGGAACCGAAGAGCCCAAGAGTGAGGCGGCTCCCGCAGCGGCTTCGTCAAGTATGGACCTGGGGCCGAACCAGTTCTACATCGCGCCGCAGGCTTCGGGCGATGCGAAATGTTTCCGCATCAAGATTACATATCATGAGGATACGCAGATGAGCAATCTGCGCGCATATTCCGCTACGTATGCACTGAAGGAATTTACCGAGGATGTGCACTACTCACCGGAGGATATTCTTACGGATGAAAACTCATCGGATCTGATCCTGGCAGAAGGTTTCAAGATGCTTGTCAGGGGAGATTTTACGGAGGATAAGCTCCATGAACTGCTCGATACGACTTCTGAAATAAGCAGTATCGATATCCTTGAGTGTTCCAATGCGGAGTTTGAGCACGGATTCTCGGGTGAGCCCATACAGGAGGAGACCAGTGCGGCTCCGGCAGCGGTGCCAGAGCAACAGAAGAAAAAAGAGGCGGAAGTAGAGCCGCAGCCGGGCGACTATGTCATCCAGAAGGAGGCCGGCAAAGCCAAGCAGATCACCAAGAAAAAGAAAAAAGAAGTAAAGCAGGCATTTATGAGTGTAAACATCGATAAGATGAATATGCTGATGGACCTGATGGGCGAGATGGTGATCGCAGAGTCTGTAGTATTGCAGAACCCGGATCTGCAGGTGCCAAATCTCGATCTGACGAACTTCCAGAAAGCTGCGTCACAGCTGTCGAAGATCACGACAGAGATGCAGGAGCTCATTATGTCGATGCGTATGATGCCGCTTACGAATACATTCCAGAAGATGAACAGGACTGTATTTGATATGTCGAGAAAGCTCGGGAAGAATATCGAGTTTGAGATGATAGGCGACACGACAGAAGTAGATAAAAATATCATAGAAAATATATCTGATCCACTGATGCATCTTGTCAGAAATTCGGTTGACCACGGTGTTGAGATGCCGGAAGAGAGAGAGGCAGCAGGGAAGCGAGAACCTGCAAAAGTCACACTCGAGGCAAAGAACGAGGGAGGCAAGGTTTGGATCACTGTGAGGGATAACGGTAAGGGACTCAACAGAAACAAGCTTTATAAGAAAGCATGGGAGAATGGCATCCTGCCGGACAACCGTGTGGAGAGTGATTACACAGACAAAGAGATCTTTCAGTTTATCACGTTCCCTGGATTTTCGACAAAGGAAAAAGTTACTGAGTTTTCCGGGCGCGGCGTAGGTATGGACGTTGTGGTGAAAAATATCCAGAAGATCGGCGGCGTGCTTGATATTGACTCGGTCGAGGGCGAAGGCACTACGATGACGATGAAGATTCCTCTGACGATGGCGATCATAGACGGTATTGTCATGAGAAATGGCAATATGAAGTTCGTGATGGAAACCGGTGCGATCAAGCAGTTTATCCGTGTGACGGATGATCAGTTGATCCATGAGCCAAACGGTGAGGAGTACGTCATGATCCGCGGCGAATGTTATCCGATCCTCAGACTGAGCCAGAAGTATGATCTGGAGGATGCAGTGACTGATGTGGAGGACGGTGTCATGCTCCTGCTTGAGTACGAAGGGAACACGCTTTGCGTATTGATTGACGAGCTGATCGGAACCCAGGAGATCGTTGTCAAGCCAATACCGCCATATGTGAAGAAAGTTCATGGAATATCGGGTTGTACACAGCTCGGTGACGGCAGTATTGCCCTGATACTTGATGTGAGCGGACTGATGCAGGATTGATGATAGTTATAGTGAACGACGACAATATGACCACAAAAAGAATTGCAGTCGCTACAAATTTACATAGAGGCATGAATGGAGGAGGACTACATGGATGCAGATCGGAAGAAATTTTTAGAGGAAAAGGGATTTGATGTAGACGGCACAATGAAACGATTTTTGAACAATGAGAATCTATATCTCAAATGTCTTAGAAAATTTCTTGATGATGCGAGCTATGACAAACTGAAGGAGGCCTATGAGAAGGGAAACTGCAAGGAGGCCTTTGAAGGAGCGCATACAATGAAAGGATTTGTATCAAATCTTGGAATCAACGAGATGTATCATCTGCTGATACCGATGGTGGAGAAACTCAGGGTTCAGGACATGAATCTCGGCGAGGAGATGAAGCGTCTGGCGGTACTGTACGAGGAGACTTACAAGATCATAGAGGAACTTTGATGGGGAATGCCGGCACAGACATCAGTGAAAGGCAGGGAATACCGGATGGCAGATAAGGCAGATTGGATTGTTGACGGATTTCAGTTTGGAACGCAGCAGGATGCGGAGCTGGCTCAGAGTGAACAGCTTCGCATAGAGCGGCTTGAGGAAAAACTGGATTACCAGAATTATGAGATGGTGGGTGCAGTGTACAAGAAAGCGCTGAATAACCGTGTGTTCAAGACACCAGTCGGGTATGATTTCCTCAAAAGACTTCAGCGGATTTTGCAGGAAAATCCGCTGCCGGATGAGGAGGTTGCCAGCATACCAGTGTATGGTGTGTACAGCATGAGAGAAAGCGCCAACCAAACAGTGGAGAGAATACAGGCAAGCCGCAAGCCGGTCAAAAAAGAAAAGCCCAAGCAGGAATTTTTCAGCAGAAAAACTTCAATACTAGTGAATATCGGGCTGTTGGTACTGGTGATCATTATGTTTGTGATATCAACCACAAGTGCGAATCCCACGGTGCTGAATTACGAGAAAGTTCTTCAAAACCGATATGTTGAGTGGGAACAGCAGCTGTCTGATAGAGAACGGGTGATCAGGGAGAAGGAGAGAGAACTTCTGATCGCCGAATGAAATGAGGATATGGTTTTGTTATGAGTAAGCTGAAGATACTTGTAGTGGACGACGAGAGCAGGATGCGCAAGCTTGTTAAGGATTTCCTTGTGAAGCAGAATTACGAGGTGCTGGAAGCTGGTGACGGTAGCGAGGCGCTTGACCTCTTTTTTGCAGATCAGGATATCGCACTGATCATATTGGATGTGATGATGCCCAAGATGGACGGTTGGCAGGTCTGCAGGGAAGTGCGGAACTACTCAAAAGTGCCGATCATTATGCTGACAGCCCGCACAGATGAGCGTGACGAGCTTCAAGGGTTTCAATTGGGGGTGGATGAGTATATCGCTAAACCATTCAGCCCCAAGATACTGGTAGCGCGCGTGGAGGCGATCCTGCGCAGGACGAACCAGATAGCAGCGGACGCAGTGCTCTCCTATGGAGGGATATCGATCGACCAGGCTGCCCACGTCGTTATGATCGATGGGAAGACGATCGATTTGAGTTTCAAGGAATTTGAACTGCTGACATATTTTATGGAAAACAAGGGGATCGCACTGTCCAGGGAGAAGATTCTCAACAGTGTGTGGAATTATGACTATTTTGGGGATGCCAGAACGATCGATACCCATGTGAAGAAGCTTAGAAGTAAGCTGGGAGAAAAGGGAGATCTGATCAAAACTGTCTGGGGGATGGGCTATAAGCTGGAAATATGAAGCATACAAAAAAACTTTTTATCAATCATTCCATCAAACAGGAGATCGCGCTGGTCTTTATTGCAGTTATGGCGGGGACGATCGTGCTCTGCTGGATCATCAACAATATTTTTTTGGAGAATTTCTATATACAGAATAAGAAAAACGCGATCAAAGATGCGTATTACAGGATCAATGAAGTGATGACGAACGGTGATATATTGTCGGATGCGTTCGGTCTTGAACTGCGGAAAACATGCGATATGTACAATATCGGACTGCTGGTCATCGATGCCGCGTCCAACACCCGGATTTCCAGCACAAGGGATGCGGATAAACTTTTGCGCAGACTGTACGATAACTTTTTTAGCTCTGGCAGTGAGACGGCGTATCTGGATAAGGGCAGTAATTATTATATGGCGAAAGTTATGGACAAGTCTACTGATACAGAGTATCTGGAGATGTGGGGACTGCTCAACAATGGGAATCTGTTTTTGATTCGTTCTCCCATTGAGAGTATACGCGACAGTGTAAACCTGTCCAATCGTTTCCTTGCGTATGTGGGAGTTATCGCGACACTGATCAGTGCGGTGCTGATCTGGTTTGTGACAACAAGGATCACAAGACCGATCATGGAACTGAAAAATATCTCCGAGGAGATGACGAAACTTAAGTTCGAGACAAAATACGAAAGCCGTGGACAGAACGAGGTCGACCAGCTCGGTGAGCACATGAATGCGCTGTCGAGCACACTGGAAAAGACGATATCAGAGTTGAAGACAGCAAACAATGAGTTGATGCGGGATATAGAGAAAAAAGAACAGATCGATGAGATGCGCAAGGAGTTTTTGTCCAATGTGTCCCATGAGCTTAAGACACCGATTGCACTGATACAGGGGTATGCGGAGGGGCTCAGGGAGGGGATCAATGATGACGATACCGAGAACAGGGACTTTTACTGCGATGTGATCATCGATGAGGCTGGGAAAATGAACACTATGGTCAAAAAACTGCTTGATCTAAACCAGTTGGAGTTTGGCAATGATGTTGTTACCTTGGAGCGGTTTGACATAACAGCACTTGTCAGGAACTTTATCACTTCCGCAGAGATCCTGATCAGCCAAAACGAAGTGAATGTGCGGGTTGACGAGCCTGGACCGATCTATGTGTGGGCAGATGAGTTTAAGACTGAAGAGATCGTGCGAAATTTTTTCAGCAATGCGATGAACCATGTCAAAGGGGATAAGATCATTGATGTTAAATATAGATTGATTGAAGAAGAACGTGCCAACAGAGTGCGGATTAGTGTATTTAATACAGGCGAGCCGATACCGGAGGAGTCCATTCCTCATATATGGGAGAAATTTTACAAGGTAGATAAGGCGAGAACGCGTGAATATGGGGGCAGCGGAGTTGGATTGTCCATCGTTAAGGCGATCATGGAATCCATGAATCAGCATTACGGTGTTATCAATTATACCAATGGCGTCGAGTTCTGGTTTGAACTTGAAACCAAGTAAACGGAGGTGTCGGTTTTGAAGAAGGGGAAAGTTTTAGGGCTTCTGGCGATGTCAGCAGTACTGCTGACTGGTTGCGTGGATCATATGCCAGAGCTCACGGCGGAACAGTCGGATATTATTGCAGAATACGCAGCCGGACTGCTGTTGAAATATTCTTCCAATTATGATTACAAGATTGTGAGCGATGAGGAAGTGGCAGCTGCGATGGCAGCAGGTCAGGAGAGCTCTGAACCGGAGACGGAAAGAGAGACAGAGACAGACAAGGAACAGACGGAGGGAACGGATCCGAGTATGCCTTCGCCAGATACGTCGTCGCCAGAGAATGAGACGGAGCAGGTGCAGGTAGTGGCAGATCTTGATTTTGCAGCGGAACTCGGGATCGATGATCTGATCATCAGATATCAGTCATTTGAGATATGCAGTTCGTATCCTGAGAACAACACTGGTTTTAGCGTGGACGCGGCTCAGGGGAAAAAACTTCTGGTGATGCATTTTGATATGGAGGGATTGCCAGAGGAGGACATAGACTGCAACTTATTTGACTATGATATTAAAATGCGGGTGAATATCAACGATACAGTCTCCGCAAATGTGCTGAGTACGATGATCCCCAACGATCTTGCGTCATTTATGGATGTAGTGCACGGGGGTGAGCGTATCGATGTAGTGGCTGTCGCAGAGATTAGCGACATGACAGAGGAGGAAATCCAAGCGTTGGTATTGCGTGCATCCTCAAACGGGCATACATGTACAGTGAAGCTGAAGTAGTGTTGAATTATCACCTGTTATAAGAAGAGTGGCGATATAGATAAAAAAACAAAAAAATACTGAAAATATTTGTAATTATTCATATATATATGTTATAATTAGTATAAGATAATTACTCTACACAGCAGTGGGGATAAAGAGATAGATCGGAAGAGCACACGTCTGAACTCCA
>CAJUQU010000259.1:0-2103 GCA_910588595.1 uncultured Lachnospiraceae bacterium
GCTAAATGAGTGTCTGTCATCTTTTTTCCTTCCTTTGTACATATTTTTCATGTACGTATCTAATAGAGATTTCCTCAAATCGTAGAAATTCATGTTGCACTGTCTATATTATACTTGAATTGCGAGATAATATCAATGGGGTATCAGGTGTAAAAAGTGTCAAAAAACGGGATGATCAACAGGATCACACCACTGTATGAACAATTGCCGGGCAATGTGATAAAAAAGAGAGTCTATTATGGAAAGGCAAACATTTTGACGGGATGATCAATGAATTGGGAATCGAGCGTATCGATTTATGTCGATCTAAATTCTTTAGTCAAATTCTAACCACGGTAAACGCAAGCTTTATGAATAAATTGTAAACTGCACATGTTGATGCAATATATAAAATCATTTTATTCTAATAGTCTTGCATTTGACAGGTATATTGTATACCTTTTTGGTTTTGTATAATTTTCACAGAAAACATAGTTCATATTTATTGAAAATGGAGACATGCGCTTACCGTAAAATTCTTACAAATTATGGTTGACAAAGGGGAAACAGTTATGTATAATAAATGAATGTGTGGATAGGAGTCTACGATGTTAGTGAATTTGACAGATGTATTTACAAATGAAGGACAAGTGCAGGAGCTGGATGTGCCGTATGATGCGGATGCGTTTACGAATCATTTCGGAACTTTTCAGATCAGGGAGAAGAGTCCCGTCGCGCTGAGGCTTTCTAATATAGGACGATCAAAGGCGCTGATCCAGGGAAATGCGCGTTTTACGTTTGCGCTTGCCTGCGACAGATGTCTGCGAGATGTTGATTATACATTTGATTTATCCTTTGACAGAGTGGTCGTGTCGCCGGAGTATACGGATGGCGGCATGGACTGTAAGGATTCCGTGGATGATGAGGATTCTTCGGAGCTTATGGAAGGATATCACTTAAATGTGGATGAACTAATCAAAAATGAATTGCTGTTGAACTGGCCATTGAAGGTTCTGTGCCGGGAGGATTGCAGAGGGATCTGCAAGACGTGCGGCAGAAATCTGAACGACGGCGGATGCGGCTGTGACGATTTTGTGCCGGATCCCAGGATGGCGGCAATAAAAGATTTGTTTAATGCGAATAAGGAGGTGTAACAATGTCTATATGTCCAAAAAATAAATCTTCAAAAGGCAGAAGAGATAAGAGAAGAGCAAACTGGAAGATGAGCGCACCTACATTGGTAAAGTGCAGCAAGTGTGGCGCCTTGATGATGCCGCACAGAGTATGCAAGGCTTGTGGCTCATACAATAAGAAAGAGATCATTGCGGCTGATTAGGAACTGCTTTATGGGATGGTTTCGAGGCGAAATAAAGGGTGTAAAGTTTTATGGAACGGATAAAGCTTTGCACCTTTTTATTTGATTTCCCTTGATTTTTGGTGGTAGGTCTAGTATATTTATATAAGTATAGAACGATGGAGGAATATGGCAATGGATGAGATGACCAGAGTGGCAGTGGATGCCATGGGTGGTGATAATGCACCGGCAGAGATCGTGAAGGGTGCCGTGGAAGCTGTCAACGATAACAGCAAGATCAAGGTGTATCTGACAGGCAGGGAAAAAGAGATCGAGAGGGAGCTTGGGCAGTACACTTACAATAAAGACCAGATCGAGATCGTAAATGCCACGGAGGTGATCGAGACAGCGGAACCTCCTGTGATGGCGATCAGAAAAAAGAAAGATTCCTCGATCGTGGTCGCACTGAATCTGGTGAAAAACGGGAAGTGCGATGCGTTTGTCTCGGCGGGAAGTTCCGGCGCTGTGCTCGTCGGCGGACAGCTGATCGTGGGGCGGATCAAAGGGATAGAGCGCTCGCCGCTCGCCCCGCTGATCCCGACGGAGACAGGCTGTGCCCTGCTGATCGACTGCGGTGCCAATGTCGACGCCAGACCTTCCCATCTGGTTCAGTTCGCGAAGATGGGGTCCGTGTATATGGAGAGCGTCGTGGGGATAGCAAATCCCAAGGTTGCGATCGTGAACATCGGCGCGGAGGAGGAGAAGGGGAATGCGCTCGTCAAAGAGACGTTCCCGATGCTCAAGAACTGTCCGGAGATCAATTTTATAGG
>CAJUQU010000259.1:2113-6068 GCA_910588595.1 uncultured Lachnospiraceae bacterium
GGAAGCATCGAGGCGAGGGACATCCCGACGGGATATGCGGATGTGATCGTGTGCGAGGCGTTTGCGGGCAACATCATCTTGAAGCTGTATGAAGGTGTCGGAGCCACGCTGATCAAGAAAGTGAAGGCAGGCATGATGACGTCACTCCGGAGCAAGATCGGTGCACTTCTGGTCAAGCCTGCACTCAAGCAGACGCTGAAAGGTTTCAGTCTTGACGAGTACGGCGGAGCGCCGCTGCTTGGCTTGAACGGGCTTGTTGTCAAGACACATGGAAGTTCCAAGGCTGTCGAGATCAAAAATTCGATCCTGCAGTGCGTGTCTTTTAAGGAACAGAAGATCAATCAGAAAATTAAGGATAAAGTGATCTTGAAAGATGAGTGAGGAAGGATCTGATCAGATGGAATTTGAGGCTTTGAAAAAGGTTGCGGCAGCCGTTTTGGGCATGGATCCGGACGAGATAGAGATGGATATGACTTTTCTTACAGACTTGGGAGCCGATTCGCTGGATCTGTACCAGATTTTGAGAGGTGTGGAGGAGGAGACGGGTCTTCTGATACCGACAGAAGGTCTGGAAAAAATAACAACAGTGCGCGAGGCTGTCGAATGGATCAAAAAAACAAGAAGCCCTTTGTAGGGCTTTCTTTATGCACAGTCAAAGCGGTCCTTTCCTTATGTGGCTGTGTGTATTGAACCCAATAAATGCATTTGTTGTTCGTTTTTTAGATAGGAGTAAAAATGCGGAATATGAAAGAAGCCCTGCAGGAGCTGCAGGGAAAGATCGGATATCGTTTTCAGAATGAAGCGCTGTTGAAGCAGGCGCTGACACACAGTTCTTTTGCCAACGAGCAAAAGATCAACAAGCTGAATAATTATGAGAGACTGGAATTTCTGGGAGATGCCGTGCTGGAACTCGTCTCCAGCGAGTTTCTGTACAATGAAAATAAGGACATGCCCGAGGGGCAGCTGACGAGGCTGCGCGCATCGATGGTATGTGAGCCGGCGCTTGCCTACTGTGCGCGGGATATCCAGCTAAACACGTACATCCTGCTCGGCAAGGGCGAGGAGGCGACAGGGGGGAGAACGAGGGATTCCATCATCTCCGATGTCATGGAGGCCGTGATCGGTGCGATCTTTCTTGACGGTGGCATCGAGAATGCCCAGCGATTCATCTACCGTTTCGTGCTGTCAGACCTGGAGGATAAGATATTATTCATGGACAGCAAGACGCTGCTGCAGGAGGAGATCCAGAAGAACAACACGGCGCAGCTGCGGTATGAGCTGGTGGGGGAGACTGGTCCCGACCACGACAAACAGTTCAGCGTCAGGGCGTTCCTCGACGACAGGCTGATCGGATCCGGTGTGGGAAGGACGAAGAAGGCGGCGGAGCAGCAGGCGGCGTACGAGGCACTCAAGCGGTTGAAGGGCAAAAATAATGGCATGCGGTGAGGTAAGGAATGTATTTAAAGAGTATAGAGGTGCAGGGGTTCAAATCCTTTGCAAATAAGATCGTGTTTCAGTTTCACCAGGGGATCACGGGCATTGTGGGACCCAATGGTTCCGGAAAGAGCAATGTCGCGGATGCGGTGCGGTGGGTGCTCGGCGAGCAGCGCATCAAGCAGCTGCGCGGGGAATCGATGCAGGATGTCATCTTTTCCGGCACGGAGCTCAGAAAGCCCCTGGGCTACGCGTATGTGGGCATCACCTTTGACAATGCGGATCACAAGCTTGCGATCGACTATCAGGAGGTGACGGTGGCGAGGCGTTTATATCGTTCAGGCGAAAGTGAGTACTCGATCAACGGCACTCCCTGTCGTTTGAAGGATGTAAACGAATTATTTTACGATACAGGTATTGGCAAGGAAGGATATTCCATCATTGGTCAGGGACAGATCGAAAAGATCCTGAGCGGCAAGCCGGAGGAAAAGCGCGAGCTGTTTGACGAGGCGGCGGGCATCGTCAAGTTTAAGAAGCGCAAAGCCACGGCACAGAAAAAACTCGAGGATGAGAAGAATAACCTGGTGCGCGTGTCAGATATTTTGAGTGAGCTTGAAAAGCAGGTGGAACCTCTGGAAAAGCAGTCCGAGAAGGCAAAGGTGTATCTGAGGAAGAAGGAAGAGCTCAAAGAGTGCGATGTCAATGTGTTTTTGCTGGAGAACAAAAAGCTGACGGAGCAGTTGGAGGAGATCGAGGGCAAATACAGGATCGCCGAGGAGGATTACGGCAATACTACGAGACAGTATGACAGGATCAAGATCGAGTACGATGAGGTCGCGGCGCGCATCGAGGCGCTGGATCAGGAGATCGAGCTGACCAGAAATACATTGACTGACGCGAGTGTCACGCGCGGGAAGCTCGAGGGTGAGATCAATGTGCTGCGGGAGCAGATCAAGGGTGCGCACGGAAATGAACAGCATTTCCTCGACAGGATAGCAGCGATACAGGAGCAGATCGCCGTGAGGGAAGGCGAGCGCGCCAGGATCCTGGAGAGCAAGGCTGTGCTGGACGGGAAGGTGGCAGCGCTCGAGAGGGAGCGGAACGAGGCGAAAGGTCTGCTCTCCGAGGTTCAGCTGCATATCGAGGAATTGAATGCCAGGATCGAGAATGATAAGAATCAGATCATTGCCATGCTGAACGAAAGGGCGACCATCAAATCAAAGATGAGCAGTTTTGACACGATGATGGAACAGCTGCGCATCAGAAAGGCGGAGCTGAACTCGAGGCTTTTGCGCGCCAGGAGCGACGAGGCGGAGCGCGATGCCGAGATCCAGGCGCTGCAGGAGGAATTTCAGCGCATCAACGACCGGATCGCTGCGGTCAATGCACATCTGGCAGAGATGGAGGAGCACAACAAGTCGTTTCGCGGGAGGCTGATACAGAAGGATGACGAGATCCGCGAGAGCCAGGGGGCGTATCAGCGATGCCGCTCCCAGCTGGACACGATCTCCAACCTCACGGAGAGGTATGAGGGATATGGCAACAGTATCCAGAAAGTCATGGAACAGAGGGAGCGCAACCGGGGGATCATCGGCGTTGTGGCGGATATCATCAAAGTGGATAAGGAGTACGAGACGGCGATCGAGACGGCTCTTGGCGGCAGCATACAGAATATTGTCACGGAGGATGAGGAGACGGCAAAGACGATGATCGGTTTCCTGAAAAAGAACCGTTTTGGGCGCGCGACCTTTCTGCCGCTGACCAGCATCACAAGGCCGCAGGAGTTTAAGATGCTCAATGTGCTGACGGAAAATGGTGTGATCGGGCTCGCCGATTCGCTGGTGCGCACGGATGCAAAATACAGGAACGTGGCAAAGACCATGCTCGGCAGGATCGTGGTGATCGACAATGTCGACAATGCCGTGCGGATCGCAAAGAAATACAATTACAGTGTCAGGATGGTCACGCTCGAAGGAGAACTGCTCGTGCCGGGCGGCGCGATCAGCGGAGGCGCTTTTAAGAATAACTCCAATCTGCTCGGACGAAGGCGGGAGATCGAGGAGCTGGAACAGAAGATGAGGGCGGCGAAGGAGAGGCTGGACGCCGCAAACGCGGATATCGAGAATATCAAAGCCGAACGCAATCATGTCCGGAAGACGATCGAGGAGGAGAAAGCCGTCCTGCAGGAGCTGTTCATCAGGCAGAACACAGCCAGGATGAACGTTGTGACTGCCGAGGAGCGAAAAAATGAGGCGGAGCAGGGCTTTGGGACACTGCAGGAAGAGCAGCAGGATATCGAGCGGAAAGTGGCGCAGATCCATGCGGACAAGGAGCAGACACTCAATGACCTGAAAGCGTCAGAGGAGCACGAAAAGATCTTAGAACAGAATATCGCGGAGTTCCAAAAGGAGCTCGAGACATACCGTATCGAGGAGTCCAGCAAGACCGGGATGGTCGGGGAACGGGATGTCGAGTACGAAAAAATGCTCCAGAAACAGGAGTTTGAGCAGACGAACCTGAA
>CAJUQU010000260.1 GCA_910588595.1 uncultured Lachnospiraceae bacterium
CTACACGACGCTCTTCCGATCTAGTGGAAAAAACGACCGGACAATCACGAAGGCAGGCTGTTAGATTATAAGATATCAGCATTGAAGGGCTGGTAGCGTGAAAAGTACATGCAGAATGTAAAGATTCATTGGATGCATTTTTCAGAAAAGGAAACAAAACAGAAAACGAAATTGCGCGAAATAGAGAAGATTATAAAAACATAAAAGAAAGAGTGGATGCTATAATGAACGTGCAGGACAAGATAAAAAATCCTCTGTTTTATGAGGAGAACAGGGCAGCGGCACACTCCGACCACAGATATTATGTGAGCGAGGCTGAGCTGGTACAGGATGTGCAGAGTCTGAAACAGTCTCTGGACGGCGTCTGGAAGTTCCATTATGCGAAGAATATGGACGAGGCGCCAAAGGAATTTTACAAAAGCGATATCGATTGCAGAAGATGGGAGGATATACGGGTTCCGGCGCACATACAGCTCGAGGGATATGACAGACCGCAGTATGCCAATGTGCAGTACCCGTGGGATGGACACGAGGTCATTGAACCGGGCGAGGTGCCCACGCACTTCAATCCGACAGCGAGCTATGTGAAATATTTCACAATGCCGGCGCAGTTTGAGGGAAAGCGGGTGTTTGTCTCCTTTCAGGGCGTCGAGAGCGGATTTGCGCTCTGGTGCAACGGCAGTTATATCGGCTACAGCGAGGACAGCTTCACGCCGTCGGAGTTTGAGCTGACAGATGTGCTGCAGGCTGGCGAGAACAAGCTGGCGGTGCAGGTGTACAAGTGGACGAGCGGGAGCTGGTGCGAGGATCAGGATTTCTTCCGGTTTTCGGGGATCTTCAGGAGCGTCTATCTGTATGCGGTGCCGGACACACACATCAGCGATGTCAGGATCCGCACGGATCTGAACGAGGAGTATTCCAGGGCGGATCTGGTGGTTACACTGACCGGGCTGATGAACAAAGCTGTGTCTGTGTCGTCTGCAAGGGTAAGACTGGCGCTCGCGGACAGTGCTGCAGCGATCGCGGAGACAGAAATCATGCTCACGGAGGGGGAAAACCAGCCGGTGCACATGGCGGTCGACGCGCCGAGGCTCTGGAGTGCGGAGAAGCCGTTTCTGTATGAGCTGATGATCACGGTGTACGACACGGACGGGAAAGTTGTGGAGCTGATCCCGCAGAAAGTCGGATTCCGGCGGTTTGCGATCGACGACGGCATTATGACCATAAACGGAAAGCGCATCGTGTTCAAAGGCGCCGACAGGCATGAGTTTAGCGGGCGTTTTGGCAGGGTTCCCAACGAGGAGGAGATGCTGCAGGACATCGTTACGATGAAGCGCCACAATATCAACGCCATACGCACGAGCCATTATCCGAATGATTCCAGGCTGTATGAGCTCTGCGACGAGTACGGGCTGTACCTGATCGACGAGTGCAATCTGGAAACACACGGCACGTGGGCTGCGGCCGGTGAGCATACGCTGGAGAGCGTGATTCCGGGAGACCGGGAGGAGTGGGAGCCGCTGTTGCTCGACAGGGTAAATTCCATGTACCAGCGCGACAAGAACCACCCGTCGATCCTCATTTGGTCTTGCGGAAACGAGGCGTTCGGCGGTTCGGTGATCCACGCGATGTCGCAGAAACTGCATGCGCTTGACGACACGAGGCTTGTCCATTACGAGGGGATCATCCATGACAGGCGCTACAACGATACCTCGGATATGGAGAGCCAGATGTACCCGAGTGTGGCTGCCATCAAAGAATTTCTGTCGGAGCACAGGGAGAAGCCGATGCTGCTGTGCGAGTACACCCACGCGATGGGAAATTCCTGCGGGGCGATGCACAAGTACACGGATCTGACGGACGAGGAACCGCTTTTCCAGGGCGGGTTCATCTGGGACTATATAGACCAGTCGATCTATCACAAGGACCGATATGGCAACGAAGTGCTCGGCTACGGCGGCGATTTTGACGACAGACCGTGCGACTACAATTTCAGCGGGAACGGCATTGCCTACGGCGGCAACAGAAATCCGTCGCCGAAGATGCAGGAAGTGAAGTTCAATTACCAGAATATACAGATCCGGGTGGACGGAGGCAGTTTTGAAGTCACCAACAAAAATCTGTTCACCGACACATCCGAATACCAGTGCGTCGTCGCGCTGGCGCTGAACGGCATTGAGATCGGGAGGGCGACGGTTGACACGCAGGTGGAGCCGCTCTCCTCGAAAGTGTATCATCTGCCGGTATTTAGGCACATGACGCCGTGGCGTGACGAGGAGCCATGGAGAGCGGTCCGGGGCGGCGAGTATGTCGTGACAGTGCGCTTTGTGCTGTCCTGTGACACGAAATGGGCGGAGCGCGGTCATGAGGTCGCATTTGGACAGGGCGTGTATGCGGTCGAGGTCTCGGGTGAACTGGACAGTCCCGCCGGTGCCGGAGCAAAGGATCTTTCCGTGAAGGAAGCCCCGATGTTTGAGGTCGCTGACGGCACATTCAATATCGGCGTGCGCGGCATGCACTTTGAGGCGCTGTTTGACAAGGGCGGCAAAGGTCTGGTCTCGTATGTATATGCGGGCAGGGAACTGATCAAGGCCATTCCCAAGCCGAATTTCTGGCGCGCGCCGACGGACAATGACTGCGGAAACCAGATGCCCTTCCGGTATGCACAGTGGAAGACGGCGAGCCTGTACCAGCAGATCAAGCCTGCCGTCGTCACAAAAAATGACACGGATGTCACAATACGTTTCAGCTATACATTGCCGACAGCGCCGGTGTCCGAGTGCTTCGTAACTTATAGAGTCACAGGCGACGGGACCGTCAGCACCACGTTGGAGTACGAGGCGCCGGAGGGTGTCACGGACATCCCGGAGTTTGGCATGTTGTTCAAGTTTGATGCGGATCTGGAAAACCTGACGTGGTATGGATTTGGACCAGAAGAAACCTACTGCGACCGCGAGAAGGGCGGCAAGCTTGGTATTTACCATAAAAAGGTCACGGAAAATCTGGCGGAGTACCTGGTTCCGCAGGAGTGCGGCAACCACACAGGCGTGCGCAGCGCACGCATCACGGACAACAAGGGAAGGGGTATCCTGTTCACCGGAAAAAATTTGAGCGTGAACGTGCTGCCGTACACGCCGCACGAGCTGGAAAATGCGATGCATGTCTATGAACTGCCGCCGGTCTATTATACGGTGGCGCGCATCGCACTCGGACAGATGGGGATCGCCGGGGACGACAGCTGGGGCGCGAGGACCCATGACGAGTATCTGCTGGATGCGGCGCATAAGTTAGTTCTGACATTTGATTTCAAAGGGATATAGAGATCCCGGATAAGGAGGAATGAAAGTGGATAAATTTGTAGTGAACATTATCCATCGTCCGGAGATGGTTCCGGAGTATTCTGCGACTGTCACAGGACAGGGCAAGGAGGAGGATATCGGAGACAAGGCGCTCCTGACAGAATCTCTTGATATCTTCAAGACACAGCAGAGACTGGCACATGAGAACGGTCTCAAGGTGACGATCCAGATGACATACGCCTCGCTGTTCAACGATGAGGCGGTGGAGATCGCAAAGCACGACCACGAGGAGTTTGGCGATGAGATCGCGCTCTCCCTGCTCGGTCTTCCCTGCGAGGAGTTCCGCGAGAAGTACAAGACAAAGGACTTCTGCATCTGGATGTTCTCGATGGAGGACAAGAAGGCGATCGTGAACGATGTTTTCGAGAAGTTCCATGACAGGTTTGGCTTTTATCCGGAGTCGACAGGCTCCTACTACATGGACGCCGAGCTGACAAACTATATCAAGGAGAAATATCCGACTGTGAAGTGCGCGGTCGCGACATGCTGGGAGGAGGGACCGAAAGCGTACCACACCTGCAACAACTCGTGGTACACACTCTTTGACGGCGGTCCGTGGGCTCCGTGGATCCCCTCAAAGCAGAATACCCACGCGCCTGCGGCAAACGCGGCGGAGGACTCCGGTATCGTCGCGATCCCGCATCTGTCGAGGGATCTGATCGCGTGCTACGACGGAAACGGGTCAAACTTCGGCACGCATCCGCAGAACGTGCTCCGCGGCATGATCTACGATACCAGGACATGGGAGTACCCGTATCTCTACAACCTGATCGACCAGTACCGCGATCTTGCAAAGTACAACAACGGCTACTCCTACAACATGATGTTCGTGGGACCGGGCTGGATGAACAAGATGGGGCGCTGGGAGCAGCCGTACGAGCTTCTGTACAAATCCTACAGCGACGGCTGCAAGTACTACGGCGATCTGAAGAAGGAAGGCAAGCTCATCGATATGACGATGGCAGAGTTTGCCGATTATTATAGAGAAAAGAAGGGCGTCAACGCAGGCAACTACAACGAGCCGGAGTGTGCGCCGTGGCGGGATATCCTCTACGGTTCCGACAAGCAGCTGTTCTGGTACTGCGATCCGTACATGAGAGCCTGCGTGAACATGGATCAGGGCGGCGCGATCGTCGACCTGCGCCCTTATGTGGCAAAACTAAACTGGCCTGTCGGCATCGGCACGCCGCATGTGCAGGACGCTTCCTATCCGTTCCTGATCCAGGAGAAGTACCGCGCAGGGTACTTTACACACTACGCGGGCGCAGGCACGGTGAGGAGCGCGAAGCTTTCATACAAGGGTGAGGAGGTCGACCTCTGCCTCTGCCCGACACACTGCCATTTCTCGGAGGAAGTGATCGACGGCAAAAAGACCAGGATCCTGACACTCGATCCGGTTGAGATCCAGTTCAGCGGTGTCACAGTGAAGCTGCAGACGAAGGAGTATTTTGAGGAGGGCGCATCCAACATCAAGATCGAGAGAAACATTCTCGAGATCAGTGACCCTGCGGCAGAGATCACGCTCGACGAGTACATCACGGCATGCTACGGCACGACGGAGTACCCGGAGGACATGACAGGCATCACGCTCGCATGTGAGGGTGAGAACGGCACGGAGATCAGCTATGAGTACAGATGCCGCGATGCGAAGCTTGAGGGCGCGAGCGCAGTGAGCGCAGTGATCCCGGCGATCGAGACGAAGGTTTCCCTCACCGCGTCCGACAAGGCGCTCGGCTATATCGAGGAAGGCTATGCGTTCTCCCCGATGTTCAAGCTCGGCTACAAGAAGACTATTTCTGATAAGGAGGTATTTGCAACATGGCTCAACTTGGAAAAGGCAAATTAAATTACAGATGTCCATCCTGCTTTATGCGTGACCTCGACATCGATATGTTCTACAATAAGGACACGGGCATCTACAGCTGCATCCGCTGCCAGTACAGGGGGACGGAGGAAGACGTGCTTGCGAAAAACGAGATGGTGAGATTCCGCTACCTCGACAGAGCAAAGCGGTTTACGAAGTTTGATTTTGACTGAGGAACTGGTTCAATACGGCACCTGAAAAAGCAATACTGAAAGTCGGTTCATGGTATTGACGTGATATATATTGTGATATATACTATGGTATAGGGAGGTGCTTAAAGATGATGATGGCAAAAGTATTTGAAAATGGCAGAAGCCAGGCAGTAAGACTGCCCAAAGAGTATCGGTTTAGTGATAAGGAAGTGGCGATCAATAAAATCGGAGATGTTGTTCTGTTGATGCCAAAGGAAAACAAATGGGCAGGATTTTTAAGCAGCCTAAACCTTTTTTCTGAGGATTTCATGAATGATGGACGTGAACAGTCTGTGGAACAGGAACGTGATGCGCTATGAAATATATGTTAGATACAAACATCTGCATATATGCGATTAAGCATAAACCAGATATTGTGATAAAGAAATTTCTTTCACATGATCCAGAAGAAATATGCATTTCAGCAATTACTTATGCGGAATTGATGCATGGTGTTGAGAAGAGCATGGCAGTGGAGAAAAATCGTGTTGCAATGTCTTTGTTCCTCTCGCCGATCACAATTTTGCAGTTTGACGAAAGGGCTGCAGAAGAATATGGGAGAATTAAGGCAGAACTTGAAAAGAAAGGAACACCGATTGGTCCGATGGACACATTGATAGCG
>CAJUQU010000261.1 GCA_910588595.1 uncultured Lachnospiraceae bacterium
AAGTCCGTTCTCAGCAAAAAAGACCTTGCTGCGCTCCTTATTTTGTTATATTCCCTGATCGGCATCGCTGTCAGGACATTTACAGCAATACCTTCCGCGCTGGCCCTCGATGCCATCCTGATAAGATACTCCCCTGAAAGGGACGGGATCACCACCGCGCTTCCCATTGCCGTTATTTCATTTTCAATTGCCAGCGCATCATTTCCGGTCAGTTTTCCCCAGTTAAAATGTATGCTTTCATACGTCTTCCCTTCATACTCGAACGGCTTGTCAAGTTTATGTACATACTCATATACGTTTTCATTCTGGTCTGCCATCTGCCCTGCTGTGTCCAGTTCTTTTTTGTCAATTGTTGTGTCCATATCAGTATCCTCCGTTTTCTTATTTTCCCAGTGCACGCCTTACCTCTTTCAGGTAGTCCTTACCATTCATGAAATAGACAAAATTAATCGGATCCACCTCAATCCGTTTTATCCCGTTTTTCCACAGGGAATAGTATGATACGGCAAACTCGCCGCTGGCGTCTGCAGTAGACGCAGGCGCCAGTTTTCCGGGTGCGAATTTTTTCGGCCGGAGATGGACGATGTATTTCATGTCGTTCACTTCCAGCGCTCCAGTCCTCGGATTCTGTGCCTGCTGCGCGCTCCTTAAGTCGATCTTGTGTATGCGCGGCTCCGCAAGGCGGATTGCCGCTTCCGTCACCGTGCGGAATGTCAGCGTCATCGACATTGCCGCCAGATGTCCGATCACGACCGTTTCAATGTTTCCGCCGATGCCCGCACCGTTGATCTCCTGCGTCAGGCTTGTAAGTTCTGGAAGCGTCGCGTCCGCCATTCCCAGATATTCCACGCCGTCCTCGAAAATCGCAAAATTAATTATCGCTTCATCAATTCTTCTCATTTTATCACTCCTATGCTGTCATCAGCCCTGCAAGATATGACGCGTCATACTCCAGCACAAACTCCAGCTGTTTTAATGGCGAAGGCGGTGTCAGGAAAATATGGAATTTTGCCTTCCCGGACATCAGCGCCGTCTCGCTGTTCTCGTCTTCCAGCATCTCTACACGCCCTCCAATGATCTTTTCCTCTGCCGTCAGGCTGTTCAGCCAGTCGTTAACTCCCTGGAGCACCGTATCAATGATCCGCCTGGTCATGCTGCGGTCTATGTAGCTCCAGTAAGTTATCGTCACTGTCTTCGCGACCCATTTGAACATGCGCGAGACACAGTAAAAATAATCTACCGGATCCGTATTTGACGGGAAACATGCCGTCCAGTCGCCGTGGCTCACAAACCCGTTGTAAAAGTTCAGCGCCGTCACGATCCCGTTGTCATTCAGGTAATTTGCCTGCTGGATGTCGACCACCACTTCCGTTCCGTCCGAAAGGACCATGCTGTCCGCCTGCAGCTGCTTGTTGGATGCGCTTTCCCGCGGCGTTCCGCCTCCCAGGTCCTCATCATTGTCTGTTTTTACCATGAGTGCTGCAAGCTGGCTGGAAAAGTTGAAGATCCTGTCACCCAGCCTTAACTTCGGGAAACACACGATCTCATTCGACCTCATAAAATTCCTGGTCTTTTTCCATGCCGGGGCTTCCGTATAATACGTCACGCCCGTCCCTTCTGCCGTATCGATGTCAATAATTGCCACCGCTTCAAACATTCCGTTAATGTTTTCAGCCTTTGCTGACATTACGGCGGCAACCTCGCTGTCATGGGACCAGTTCGGGCACACGATGATGTCCGGGATCTTTGTATATTTTGGAAACACGCTGTCCACAAGTTCAAGCCCTGTAATCTTGTGCGTCGTGATATCGCAACCTCCTATGATGTCGCCTTTTTCCACCATTGACGGATCAACTGCGTCATAAGTAATCTCCACTTCCCCCGTGGTATCTTCCAAGAACTCCACGATGCAGCTGTTCCCGTCGTAAAACACATCAAAATCCGTCCCCGACATTTTTCCCACGATATTGATGCTTTCAGCAATGACTTCCAGTGGCAGATTTATTTTATTGTCGACAACATCTTTCTTTTCGCCCTGAAATCTTGTTTTATGCTTTCCTGTATCCAGGACGTTCACCATGAAGATCGGACTGACCTGGTAAAGCGAAAACACCGTATAGACCAGTTCGCACAGACTGTATTTCTCCCAGTCGTCAGAATATCCCAGCGCCGCCACAGCCTCCTTGTAACTGGACGCCATGATGACCTCGTTTGTTTTTCCGCCCGTCATCTGTACCGGCGCCGTCCCCACGGCAAAAATGATCCCGCTTTCCGCCACGATCGGGGTCGATATGCTTGTTGGCACCCTTGACGTACCAATTCCGTGTGTTATTTCTGCCATTTTATACCTTCCTTTCATGCGCCGCACCTGAAACGATATCCGCATAATACTTGTTCAGGATATTGCCAGGCGTCCTGACCTTTTCCTTTTTGTCTGCAAGCTGTCCCGCCGGGACAAGGAGCTTTCTTGCAGCCGGATATTTTTCCAATACGGCTTCCAGGTTCTTCTCAATCTCTGTCACGGTGCCCGTGAATACCTGGTTGCTTTTCAGCCATCCTGCCGGAAGCGACGGCCCGATATATACCATTGTTACCCTTTCCGCCCTTTTCTGCGTCTCCTCTTTCGGACTGTCCGGAATCTTTGCATCCGCTGCCTCTTCCACTGTCCTGCTGTCTTTTTTTACTGCCATGTTTTCTGAACCTCCCTTACAATTACTGGCATGGACCAGTTTGTCATCATCTCGCCAAAATAATATGGCGCTGTGTTATCCGGATACACGATGTATTCAAGCGGATCCTGCAGTGCAAAATACCCTCCGATCACCCCTGTTTTCTCCAGCTCGCTGCGGATACGGAGCAGTACGTTAAGGACATCATACCCTCCCTGGCTGTCATTCTCGGCATATACCGCGACAACCATACGGATCTGGCAGATACTCTGTTTCATGCCCTGTCCCTGAATGTCATCTTTCCCAGATATCACCTGCATCAGGATATAAGGAATCCTCTGTATTTTTTCATCCTTGCCAGGCAGTCCCATCTTGTATACCAGTGCTTCCCGTGTTTTGTCTTCCTGTGTGCTGTTTGTGACCCTGACCTGCAGTTTTATGCCTGATGTCTTTTCCTTCACAAAACTTTCCAGGCAGTTCAGCAGAATAACCGGCGTCATTTCCTACCTCCCGTATCCATTCAGTATCCTCTCAATTTCATGTTCAAGCCTCTTACTTACCAGTTCCTGAGCATCTTTTTCAACAGCGCTTACAATTTTTTCATTCTTTACCATCTGCGCCGCTGCAAGTCCCATTTTTTCCTCGATCGGAAATCTTTCTGATGTTTTTCTCTCAAATATTCCTGTGTGTCCGTTGCGCATGTGGGCAACAAAAGCATGCCTGAATTCTGTATCCCCGCCTTTTTTGACAGCTGCCCGTACATGTTTCCCAGCACTGTCAGATGTGACTCTGAACTTGTACAGGGGAATTTTATATCCTGAAAAAGACACGTAACCTGACAGGTTTCCTGTATTTGCCTTGCCCAGCCTGATATTTGCAGCACTGGAAAACACCGAAGACTGCACCGCGTACACTTCCCTTACCTGCCTTTTCGATTCTGTCCTTATCCTCGACAGTCCCCTGTTCATGGCACCGGCCAGCGCCTTTTCAGCACCTCCGGGAACTGATGCAAGAATACGTTCCACCCTCTTTAAGGATTCCTCTGATATCCCGATCATTCATCATACGCCTCCACTCCGAGTTCTATCATGCCGCATATGCATTCTGAACGGACAATTTCATATATCTTTGTCCACCCGACCTGCCCTATCTCGATTATGCAACCTTTTTCGGGCACGCTTCCGAGGTCGGACAGTGAAATAAATACGATGGATTCAACCCTGTTTATTCCATCTGCATGATCATCTGCCATCCGCTTCCTTTCCTGTGCCAGTTCTTTGTTGATAACAACCGGGACTGTATAACATTTTCCACCGTACCTGACCTCTGACATTACCCCGAATTCAGCAGGATTAAGTATTGTTTTCAGGTCTTTTTCCATCTGTTCTTTAAACGACCTCATAAAACCTCATCTTCTTCCGCTTCATAATCCAAATCCCCTGTCAGTTTTTCTTCCTGGAAATTGATTACCTCGTCCTGCAGGTCTTTCAGGCTTTTTACCTCAAAATTTTCCCCAAGGTCTAATCCTATTGATTCTGCATAACGGTAAACCTCTTTTTTAGACCGCATTCTTCTGATCTGGTCCTGGTCTTTATATAGATCCGGCATATTCTCCTGAAAACCAAAGATAACATCATCTTCATAACCATCATCCCCCGCAGGTGATATATCAGTGGGTGTCACAAAGCCTTTTGATTTCAGGAAATCCAGGTCCGCTGCCGAAATATCCTCTGGGAGGATGGAACCCGGCCGGTACTCCTTCCTGCCTGTCACAACACTAACCTTCGTCCTGTACCTCATACGCCTTCCCCCCTCTTTGCATAGATCACCGCCCATGATTCCACATCATACGGACGCGGAAGGGGTCTGGAGGTCAACCTTATCTTTTTGATCTCGTCTTTTTCATCAGCCCATACTTTCGGGACAAGCTTTCCTTCGTAGGAATGAAATTTTTTATCATCCTCCATCTGGGTGACAAGCCCGTATTCAACCTGTCCTTCACCGTCAGAATGCCCCATGAGGACCGTTCCAGGCGGAACCATCGATTCCTCATCACCCTCGTCATTCAGGAACCACTCGTCATAGGTATAAATGTCCATGTCAAGATCCGCAATCCTTCCGTAAAATGTGAGTGCCGGATCCACGACACGCGGCCTGATCTCCACATTTTTCATGTTCAGCACATTCATAGCTTTAATAACATTGGGATTTGTAGTGAAATCCTCGATCACATCAGTCGAAAAGATCATCATGTCGGGTGCGCGGCCAGTATCCTTGATGATTTTTTTACGGATCCTGCGGAACAGGGGAAGCGGATCTACTGTCGCAAGTGTCCACTGCTCATCTGCACCCAGCACGAAAATATTGGTAAAACCAAAGTCGATCTGTACGTCCACGCCGTCATCTTCATCCCGCACATCAATCTTGCCCTCGTATAGCACCTGTCTGCACTCCCATTCTTTCCTTCTGGAAATGGACTCTTCCAGATCAGTCAGGTCTCTTGCAAGAAGCTCATCCTCCCTCTCTTCAGGTGTTCTTCTGGAGTAAACATTTTCACCAATTGCCCGTTTTGTAATGTCGTCAACTGTCAGTACCCTTTCCGGCGCAATTTTCGGTGTTGTGAACTGGTTCGTTTTCCACCCCTGGCGCGTGATAAGCTTGCCGCCAATGCGCGGACTGACAAACGGCGCCATGATGCGCTTTCCCTTGCGCACGTCAAATTCCACCTTTTCCGTGACGTGCGTCTGCTCGTCTGGAAAAAAAGTCTTCTGGAAAAACCCCCTGACGGGCGGCGTCTGGTCAATCGCATCCATTGTTTCCCGTGTTGTAAAATCTGACATATCCCTAAACCCCCTTATTCATAATTCTGGACAGTACGGAGATAAATCCCCGTTTTTTTCATGTCGTCCTCATAATTTCCAACCGGATTATCCTTCCCTGCAACGATCACGGCTTCCCGGTTGTATTCTCCGGTAAGATATACCGTGGCCGGAATATTGTCTGAGGAATCGTCAGTTCCCGTGTCAAAATCATCCGTCAGGATACCATGTACTTTCATTTCCATGTCTGATGTAACAGCACTTTCTCCTTCCCCAGTTGTAGCTGTCACCGTGGATCCGGCAATATAGCCAGCCTTATCAGTCCCCTTCATGATCAGGGATCCGCGTCTTAACACTCCCTGCCCGGCTTTCAGCCCGATTCCGTCCGTCAGTATGGGAAACTGGTTTCCGGCAATCAGGGAATCCGGTCTGTATTCCCCTATTTGATCAAACATACCCATCATTTTATCTCCTAGTATAATAATGGTGTAGTCAAGAATGACTACTGGTTAATTGTTA
>CAJUQU010000262.1 GCA_910588595.1 uncultured Lachnospiraceae bacterium
GACGTCCTTGACTGTACAAGGCATATCGGTAAGCACCTGGACATCAGGTGGGAGGATCAGAAGCTTGAGATATCTCCGATCGACGGTTTTGTCAGGAGGTTCTTTGTGAGAGTTCCCTCTACAGACACGGCAAAGATCAGGGATGCTTTCGGCGATGTTGAGCTGTTTTCGGATATTGTGGTCGGTGAGTGTGGATTTGTCACAGAGGAGATGACAGAGGCAGAGTACAAAGAGAAGGCAGCGGGATTCGGCAGTGTTTTGTCGATGATAAGAGTTGATCAGTAGGGTCAAATAACATTACGTCTGTGCCATGATAGGAAAAGCAAACGGCGGGACAGTGACCGGATAATGTAACACAGATTGTGTTTGTTGAATAGGATACGATATGAAACGGGATATACTTTGATTATGGGAAAGGAATTGTGTGGGATGGGTAAGATAGTAGTAAAATTTGGAGGAAGCTCATTGGCAAGCGCTGAGCAGTTTGTGAAAGTCGGCAACATCATCCATGCGGATGATGAGAGGAAATTTGTTGTGCCATCTGCGCCGGGAAAGCGTTTTGACGAGGATACAAAGGTTACGGATATGCTCTATGCGTGTTACGCACTGGCAGAAAAAGATCACAACTTTAATGCGGAGATCGCCCAGATCGAGAAACGGTATCAGGAGATCATCGATGGACTGAGGCTTGATCTTGACCTCTCAGCTGAGTTTGACAGGATCATTGATAATTTCAAGAGAAAGGCGGGCTCGAACTATGCGGCCAGCCGCGGGGAGTATCTGAACGGGATCATCATGGCAGACTATCTTGGATATGAGTTTGTCGATCCTGCGGAGACGATCCGGTTTAATGATGCAGGGGTATTTGATGCTGATGCGACACAGGTACTCTTGTCAAAGAGACTTGAAGGTGTGGAGCGGGC
This sequence comes from uncultured Lachnospiraceae bacterium, assembly GCA_910588595.1. Classification (GTDB taxonomy): domain Bacteria; phylum Bacillota; class Clostridia; order Lachnospirales; family Lachnospiraceae; genus COE1. Next base: position 924 of record CAJUQU010000262.1, read on the forward strand.
GGTCATTCCCGGATTTTATGGTGCGATGGAGGACGGGACTGTCGTGACATTTTCCAGAGGTGGTTCCGACATCACAGGTTCGATCGTGGCGAAAGCGATACAGGCTGATGTGTATGAGAACTGGACAGACGTGTCAGGGTTTCTGATCGCAGATCCGCGTATCATCGAGAACCCTAGAGGAATAGATGTCATCACTTATGGTGAGTTGAGGGAGCTGTCCTATATGGGAGCAGGTGTTCTCCACGAGGATGCTATATTTCCGGTGAGAAAACAGGGAATCCCCATCAATATCAGAAATACGAACAAGCCTGAGGACGAGGGGACTTGGATCGTCGGCAATACCTGCAAGAAGGCGAAATACACGATCACAGGAATCGCGGGCAAGAAGGGGTTTGCTTCGATCAATATCGAGAAAGATATGATGAACTTGGAAGTCGGTTTTGGGAGAAAGGTGCTCCAGGTGTTTGAGGAGTATGATATCTCTTTCGAGCACATGCCGTCTGGAATCGACACGTTGAATGTGATGGTTCATCAGTCTGAGTTTATTGACAAAGAACAGAATATCCTGTCAGGCATCAGCAAGGCGGTAAATCCCGATCATATCGAGATACAGTCAGACCTTGCACTGATCGCTGTTGTGGGGCGGTGCATGAAGTCACAGAGAGGGACAGTAGGCAGGATCTTCGCTGCACTGGCGCACGCGAACGTGAATGTCAGAATGATCGATCAGGGTTCGAGTGAACAGAATGTGATCATCGGTGTTTCCAACGAGGATTTTGAGACGGCGATCAAGGCGATCTACACGATCTTCGTGGAGACGAGAGTCTGATCCTTATATAGATGATACCATGCAAAGCAAGGTCATATCTGCCTTTTGACGGCAGGTATGGGCTTGTTTTTTCGGAAGAGTGCAGGTGAGGTTTGCGTGATCGGCGAAATTGCCGAGAAAGGATGTATGGATTATTTTTGGACAGGTTACAATAACTGATAATAAATAGGAATACAGAGGAGGACAAATGAGTACGAATGTAGGTGTAGAGACAAAGGAAAACAAGATGGGTGTCATGCCTGTCAATAAATTACTGTTAAATATGTCACTGCCGATGATGGTATCCATGCTGGTTCAGGCACTTTACAATATCGTGGACAGCATATTCGTGGCAAAGCTGAGCGAGAATGCGCTGACTGCAGTGTCGCTTGCATTTCCGATACAGACGCTTCTGATCGCGCTGGGCACAGGTACAGGCGTGGGTGTCAATTCCCTTCTCTCCAAACAGCTGGGGGAGAGGGATTTAAAGCAAGTGAGCAAGACTGCCATGAACGGTATCTTTTTGGCGGTCTTGAGCTATATCGCGTTTGTGATCGTGGGAATTGTCGGTGTCAGGCCATTTTATGCAAGCCAGGTGAAAGATGCCGATCCCGAGATCCTGACGCTGGGGGTACAGTATCTGACGATCGTGTGTGTGTGCTCTTTTGGTCTATATGCACAGCTGATCTTTGAGAAGCTGCTGCAGTCCACCGGGAAGACACTGTACTCCATGATCACTCAGGCAGTCGGGGCTGTGACAAATATTATTCTCGATCCGATACTGATCTTTGGTCTGTTGGGTATGCCCAAACTCGGCGTCGCCGGCGCGGCGGTGGCGACTGTCATTGGACAGATCGTGGGTGGAACACTCGGCCTGATATTCAACATCAAGGTCAATAAGGAGATAACCCTGTCAGTAAAAGGATTTAAGCCAGACGGAACAACGATCGGCAATATTTATAAAGTCGGCGTGCCGTCCATTATCATGCAGGCGATCGGTTCTGTCATGACATATGGAATGAATCAGATATTGATCACATTCTCTTCGACGGCGACTGCCGTGTTTGGCGTATATTTCAAGCTGCAGAGCTTTTTCTTTATGCCTGTGTTTGGACTCAACAACGGGCTGATTCCGATCGTGGCGTTCAATTATGGAGCAGGGAAGCGCAGCCGGGTGATCAAGGCGGTCAAGTGCAGTCTTGTGTACGCGTTTGCACTGCTGCTGGTCGGATTTATCGTGTTTGAGACGATCCCTGCAGTGCTGCTTGGCATGTTTGAGGCATCGGACGAGATGCTTGCGATCGGTGTGCCTGCGCTGCGCGTTATCGCTGTACATTTCCTGATCGCATGGTTTTGCATCATAGCAGGTTCCGTATTCCAGGCGCTCGGGAACGGCGTGTACAGTCTTGTTGTGTCCGTTGCCAGACAGCTTGTGGTACTGCTGCCGGTTGCATTTATCCTTGCAAGACTTGGAGGGCTCCAGGCGGTATGGTGGGCATTTCCGATCGCGGAGTTGATGTCATTTTGTGCGTCATCGCTCTTTATGATATTGATCAACAAGAAAGTGATTAAAAATATTCCCGACAATGTGGCAGGTTAAAGAGATAACTGAAAGAGATAACTTACCTCTTAGTGAGGAAATCGAACCACTTAATGTAAAGCTATTTACATTGGTGGTTCAATTTATTATGATAAGGAAAAGTTGGTGATGCGAGATAATACCTTCGGGCACAGGAAAATCTGACAATAGCGGGTAGGGGGGGCAGGTATGAAAATAAAAATTGAGATTGAGGAATCCCTCGATGAGGACGAGGTGCTGGTCCGCTGCCGGGGGCTGACAGCGGAGGTTCTGGCAATTCAAAAAGCAGTGAGTGAGGCTGCCGGGGCGACGCAGAGATTGGTCAGTTATAAAGGGAATGTAGAGTATTATCTTATGCTGGACGAGATCTTGTTTTTCGAGACGGACGAGAAGGGCATCAGTGCACACACAAGATCGGATGTGTATCAGATCAAGTACAAGCTCTATGAGCTGGAGGATATACTTCCAGGGTTTTTTATGAGAGTATCGAAGTCGGCGATCTTGAATACAAACCATATTTATTCTATTAACCGAAACCTGACGGCGTCGAGTGTTGTGGCGTTTACAGACACTCACAAGCAGGTATATGTTTCGCGGTATTACTATAAACCATTGATCAGTAAATTGGAGGAAAAGAGGTTACATCGATGAGGAAACGTAAAATATTTTGGGGCATCTTTTTTATCGTGATGGCGATGATCGTCATTGCCAGCAAGATCGGCGTTCTGCCGGATGTGGGTGTGTTTTCACTGCTGGCGACGGTGTTTTTGATCTGGATGGCGGCGGACGGTGTTCGTCACAGGAACTTTTTTGAAATGATATTTGCGGCGGCATTTCTGTATATTATCTATGACAAGCCGCTGGAGATCGAGGTGCTGACCCCATGGACTGTTCTGGCTGTTGCGCTGATGTTCAGTATTGGGCTTTCCCTGTTGTTCGGAGGGAAAAGAGAAAAAAAGCATAGTATTGAGTTCGAGTGGGGCAGTGAGGGTTTCAGGGGGATCGGAAACAGCAGTGAGCAGTGCAGCGGCGAGCAGATCCGCTGTGGAAATACTTTTGGATCAGCAATCCGGTATATCCATTCGGATAATTTCTGCAAGGCGAATCTTGAGAATAATTTTGGCAGTTTGACGATCTATTTTGACAATGCCATTATTCAGGGAGAAACCGCGATAGTGAAAGTCGACAATAACTTTGGGGAGACGAATCTCTACATTCCGAAGGAATGGAAAGTGCACAATGAGCTGGATCATGTTTTCGGCAACATTAATGAACATGGAAAATGCATGGGAACCAGCAGTGCTGAATTGCGTCTGAAGGGTGAGACAAATTTTGGAAACATTGAGATCTATTATGTGTAGGGAAAGGAGAACAGTTATGGGAGATTTTGAAAAGGAAGTGCGGATAAATACTTTTGCATCAAGCGATGTGAAGAAGCTGGAACTGCAGATCACAGCGGCGTCTGTGTTGACGAAGGAGACGGCAGACGCAGAGATCCGGGTGGAGGCAAAGAATCTGGAATCTGACAGATACACGTGTGAGCTGAGGGAGGGAAAGCTGGTCATTGCTTACAAAATGGAAGGAGTAGTGAACCGGCTCCGGTTTGGCAGTGATGATACGAAGATCACGATATATCTTCCGGCGGGGTTGACGCTGGAACATATGGTCTTGGAAATTGGGGCAGGTTCAATGGATCTGGATGCAGTTCCTGTATCGTGCAATAAAGTGGATGTGGAGATCGGTGCAGGCAAATGGAAAGCAGCGCAGTTGTCTGTTTCAGACAGTCTCTGTGTGGAGATCGGAGCTGGGAAGGCGAAGATGAAAGATGTGGCGGCTGGCAGCCTGAAGATCGACTGCGGAGTGGGTTCGAGTGTGTACAGGGGAAGAGTCAACGGGGATATCAAAGTGAACTGCGGAGTGGGAAACTGCAGTTTTGAACTGGACAATAAGGAGAGTGACTTCAACTATGATGTTTCCTGTGCACTGGGTAGAGTCAGGATCAATAACAGCAATTCAAGAAACTTTGTTTCCAGAAAATCCTATCCAAATAGTCCGGCGCTTGGAACAGCAGTATTTGAGTGTGGTATTGGCAGCATTGATCTGAGGACAACTGGGGAAGGGATCAGATCCCCCAAATAAATTTCGGCAATCCGTTGTCTGGTGGTTGACTTTTGTATCCGCATCTGATAAAATATAAAAGCACGTCTGGTAAGGCGTGGAATGCGGATATGGCGGAATTGGCAGACGCGCCAGATTTAGGTTCTTCCCCATATCACAATGCGGAATTGATGGAATTGGCAGACATGCAGGATTTAGGTTCCTGTGGGCAACCGTGAGGGTTCAAATCCCTCATTCCGCATAAGGCTCCTTGTAAATACAACGTTTACAGGGAGTCTTTTTCTATATTCTAGCAGATTTTTGCTCCTTTTTCACTCGTTAGATTTTCGGTTGGCAAAGCGAACAATCTAACGAGGGGGAAAGGAGCATATTTATGACTAAAATATCTTTTCAGAACACGAGGGATTTAACGGTAGCTGAGGCTTTCGGAGACTTCCTTGAACACTGTAAAATCAAAAATCTGAGAGCCGACACCATCAAAGGCTATAAGGGACACTTCGTAAACGGTAAAACGTGAGTACCTATACAAAACTGGAGCAATCCTGTACTATAGT
>CAJUQU010000263.1 GCA_910588595.1 uncultured Lachnospiraceae bacterium
TCCGTCATGCCTTCCCCCACAGACTTCACAGCCGGAAAGACCGTCGATATCGTCTTGCCGACACCCGTCGGTGCCTCCAGAAAGAGCTTTCTTTTGTGATAGATCGTCTGGTACACGTATGTGACAAGCTCCTTCTGCCCCTCACGGTACGGAAACGGAAACTGCAGCTGCTTGATCGACGCGGTGCGGATCCCAATCCACTCAAACTGAAAATCCGCCCACTTCCTGTACTCCTGCATCAGTTCGTCAAACCACTGTTCCAGCTCCGCAAACGTATAATCCTCATGAAAATACTTGAGCTCCTCCGTCTCGATATGACAGTACGTCATCCGCACGCCAATATGTTCGATATGATTTTCCTCCGCGTACATGTATGCATAACATTTCGCCTGCGCAAGATGGACACTCGCAGGCTGCACGATGCGTTTGAGCTCCCTGTAGGTACCCTTGATCTCATCGATGACCACTTTTTCTTCCCTTACATGACCTGGCAGCATCTTATCCTGACTGGCATTTCCCGGATCAATTACATATGTTTTTTTATTGTACATCGTATCCTGAGGCGCCATATCATGTTCTCCCCAGTTATAATCGATGATTCCGTCTGCTCTTCCTTCTATTATTATATCGTACTCCGGCGTACTCCATACATGCTGCAGACCGATCTCTGCATGGTACTCACTGCCCATGCGCCGCTGCAGCATCCTGTGAATGCGGCTTCCTTCCTGCATCGCATTGTCCGATCCACCCGCTTTCCGATTGTCGATACTGCCCTCACGCAGGATAAATTCCACTAACTGCCGGACTGATACGTGTATCTTCATGTCTGTCCCCTTTTTCTTCCTCTACATTCATTCCACAGCAGCCGCACACATTCCACACTGCATACATACTCTCCCTAAAAATGATCTTAGGAACTGTTCAGAAATTACTGCAAAAAATCCCTCCAAATGACAGTTTACGCCATCACTTAGAGGGAGTCAATTATTTTTGCTATATATTCTTTCGTACATTTACGCAATTGCAAGCCCGCTCACATAGCGCTCAAACGCATCGTTATATCCCGCATACTGCAGCGTGAGGATCGACCGGAAATCGAGTCCCATCACACCGATGATCGACTTGGCGTCCACTGTGTAATGATTGTAGGAAATATCGATATCAAAATCACATTTCGATGCCTCATTTACAAAATTCTGCACATCTGCAGGCGTCATCTTAATCTTACGTTCCCTCATAATAACAACTTCCTTTCTACACATAGTCCATAACGTGACAACGACCAGCTGCCTTTGCTTTCACGTATTATAGTATACAATATGTTCAAAGTAAAGATTTTTTGTCAGTTCCTGGAACATTTCGTCGATTGTAAAATCCTAACTTTTGTTATTGTATACAATCTCTATTTTTGTTTGTGATATTTCTATAGTATATTGTTGCCAGACTCTTTTTCTTTATACAGAATACATCTAAATATTTTTTGTTCTTGAAATGTGGTATGCATTTTATAAATTTTCCTGTGAAGAGAAAACGACAATTAATGCATTAAAACGTAACACTTTTGGGCTTGCATTTTATATTATTTCCGCTATACTAAGACGTAACCGCTCGAACACACCGTTTATTTTTTCAAACCTGTGTTCGCAATCGTGTTTCAGATACACTCTGGCAAAACGAAAGAAAAGTGAGGTGCACAACTATGACTGCCATGAAATGGTTCTACTCTTTTCTAAAGAAACACAATCGAAGTATGGCGCTGGGCATTGTGATCGTGACTGTGATCTCAATCCTTGCCATCGTAAAGCCGATCGTCTCCGGCTCTATTGTCGACGACGTGATCACCGGCGGAAACTATGACCTGCTGCCGAAACTGATCGCGCTGCTGGTCATCATCACGATCCTGCGCGGAACGCTGCGCTACTGGTCACAGGTCATCTTTGAGACCTGCTCGCAGGATGTGCTGTTTTCCATGCGCGACACGGTCTACCGCAAGCTCCTGCAGGAGGACTTCAACTTCTATAATAAGAAGCGCACCGGCGACCTGCTGAGCCGTCAGACCGGTGACATGGACGCCATACGGCATTTCATAGCATTTGTTATCTATCAAGTGTATGAAAATGTCTTCCTGTTCTTCTTCGCGCTGATCATGATCTTCACAGTCAGCTGGAAGCTTGCACTCTGCATGTGCGCAGTGCTGCCCTTCTCGCTGATGGTGACACTGAGCCAGACCAGGGAAGGACGTCCGCGCTTCCAGCGGATCCGGGAGCAGTTCTCCTCGCTCAACACCTTCGTGCAGGAGAATGTCAGCGGAAACCGCGTGGTCAAGGCGTTCTCCAAGGAAGACTACGAGATTGGAAAATTTAATAAGGAAAATGACGGCTACCGCGATGCCGAGCTCGCCGCCGCAGAGATCTGGACAAAATACGTGCCAAAATTTGAGTTCCTCTCAAACATGCTCACGGTGATCCTGATGCTCGTCGGCAGTATCATGGTGATCCAGGGCAGCATGACACTCGGAAACTACGTCACGATCAACGGCTACCTGTGGATGCTCATGAACCCGCTGCGTCAGATCGGCTGGCGTATCAACGATGTACAGCGCTTCACGACTTCCGTGGAGAAGATCTACGCCACCTACAGCGAGGAGCCAAAGGTAAAATACCCCGCAAAGCCGATCCCCTGCAAGAAGCTCAAGGGCGATATCGAGTTCAGAAACGTCTCCTACAGCGCCGACGACGAGGCTATCATCCACAATGTCAGCTTCAAGGTAAAGAGCGGTCAGACCGTGGGCATCCTCGGCTCGACCGGCTCCGGCAAATCCACCATCATGAACCTGCTCTGCCGGTTCTACGATGTCACCGACGGGGAAGTGCTGGTGGACGGCAGGAACGTGAAGGATTTAGACCTCTACAACCTCCGCCAGAATATCGGCATGGCGATGCAGGATGTCTTCCTCTTCTCGGACACGGTAGAAGGCAACATCGCCTACAGCAGACCCGACTGCCCGTTTGAAGCCGTCCAGAAGGCTGCTGTCATGGCGGACGCCGACAACTTTATCCGCGAGATGCCCGACGGCTACGACACGATCGTCGGCGAGCGCGGCGTCGGACTCTCCGGCGGTCAGAAACAGCGCATCTCGCTGGCGAGGGCACTCTTAAAAGAGCCTTCGATACTGATACTCGACGACACGACCTCAGCCGTCGACATGGAGACAGAGAGCTATATCCAGCAGCAGCTCAACAACATTGACCGCGCCTGCACGATCTTTGTCGTCGCCTACCGCATCTCCTCCATCAAGGATTCCGATCTGATCCTGGTCCTGAATGACGGAAAGATCGTGGAACAGGGCACGCACGACGAACTGCTCAAAAATAACGGTTATTATGCTACAGTGTTCCGCCATCAGTACGGCGAGTTCGAAAAATACGTTGACGAGATCAACCAGAACAACAAAGGAGGTGAGAAGTATGGCTCGAAATAAATATGATATCGACGAGGTGATCGAGGATAAATTTGACTTTGGACAGCTCAAACGCGTCTTCCAGTATGTAAAACCTTACCGGGGACAGCTTGCCTTCGCGCTCTTCCTGATGCTGTCCGCATCCGCGCTGACCATGCTCTTCCCTATGTTCATCAGCGAGATCATGGACACCTACATCCCTGCCGGGAATATCAGGGCGATCGTGACCATCACTTTGATATCACTTGTTATCGTACTGTACACCTGCGTGTGCATCCGCCTCAAGATACGCATCACCAGCCGTATCGGTCAGGCGATCGTGCACCAGCTGCGGTCCGACATCTTCTGCCACCTGCAGGAGCTGCCATTCTCCTACTACGACGACCGGCCGCACGGCAAGATCCAGGTGCGCGTGGTCAACTACGTGAACAGCTTAAGTGACCTGCTCTCAAACGGTATTATCAACACGATCACAGACATGTGTAATCTAATTTTCATCCTGATCTTTATGCTCCTGCTGCATGTCAGGCTCACACTGATCTGTCTGTGCGGACTGCCTGTGCTCTTTGCGGTCATCGTGTTCGTGAAGCGGCGCCAGCGGCGCGCATGGCAGATCCAGAGCAACAAGCAGTCCAACCTCACCGCCTACATCGCGGAGAGTATCAACGGCATCCGCGTCACACAGTCCTTCGTGCGCGAGCGCGAGAACACTTCGATCTTCAACCATTTGAGTGACAGCTACCGAAGTGCCTGGATGCGCGCCGTCAAGTACAACTTCATCATGTGGCCCTGCATCGACTCGATCTCGACCGTCACGACGGCGTTCATCTACGTGATCGGGATCGGCTGGATCTCGGGTGAGATCTACGGTGTGACAGTTGGCATCCTGATCGCTTTCACCTCCTACATCTCAAGATTCTGGGAGCCGATCAACACGCTCGCCTCGTTCTACAATTCGCTGCTCACCGCCATCGCCTACTTAGAGCGCATCTTTGAGACGATCGACGAGCCGGTCAACGTAAAGGACACCGAGGATGCAGTGCTGATGCCGCCCATCGACGGAAAAGTAGAATTTGAGGATGTATGTTTCAGCTACGAGGATGGCGTCCAGATATTGAACAAGGTCAACTTCGCAGCAAACCCGGGTGACACCTACGCCATCGTGGGTCCTACCGGAGCCGGCAAATCGACCATCGTCAACCTCATCAGCCGTTTCTACAATGTGGACTCCGGCAGGATACTGATCGACGGCACGGACATCTCCGGCGTGACCTTAAAATCCCTGCGCAAGCAGATGGGCATCATGATGCAGGACAGCTTTATCTTCTCCGGCACCATTATGGATAACATACGTTACGGAAACCTGACCGCGACGGACGAGGAGGTCATCGCCGCCGCCAAGACTGTCTGCGCGCACGACTTTATCATGGAGATGGAGAACGGCTACCAGACGCAGGTCAACGAGCGCGGAAGCCGCCTCTCGGCAGGTCAGCGACAGCTCATCAGCTTCGCGCGGGCACTGCTGGAAAATCCGGCGATCCTGATCCTCGACGAGGCGACCTCGAGCATTGACACCGAGACGGAGATCCTGCTGCAGAAAGGTCTGAACAGGCTGTTGGAGGGACGCACCTCCTTCATCATCGCCCACAGGCTCTCGACCATCAAAAACGCAAACTGCATCATGTACGTCGACAAGGGCAATATCCTCGAGGCGGGCACGCACGATGAACTGCTCGCACTAAAAGGAGAATACTACAAACTATTCATGTCACAGTACGACTTTCTCGCAGGCAAAACCGAGTGATCGAGTGTGAACATGTACAAAAAAGATGAGCGCAAACGCGCTCATCTTTTTACGTCACGATATTCTGCAGCCACACACCCTTCTTGACCAGCACAAATCCGATGATGCACTTGATGATATCCCCGAGCTGCACCATCGCGTACACGGCGATGACCGGAAGCCCTGTATAACGGCTGAGCACAAAGGCGATCACCACACTCACGCACCAGATGAACACACTGTCAAACAGGAATGTGACGATCGTCTTCCCGCCGGACCGCAGCGTGAAATACGTCGCGTGCAGAAAGGCATTCTGCGGCATGAAAAACGCCGTCGCCATAATGAAATATTTTGCGAGCAGCCGCGCCTCGTCGTTGATCTTGTAAAGCCCCGGAAACAGCGGCGCCATGAGGAACATGACAAACGCCACGCCCATACAGCACATCACGGAGAAAGCGATCAGCTTATTGTCCGTGTCCCGCGCCTCCTTCATCTTTCCGGCTCCGAGAAGCTGTCCCACAATGATGGCGACGGAATCTCCCAGCGCGATGAACACAATGTTGAACACATTGTTGATCGTGTTGGAGACATTTAACCCTGCAACGACATTCAGCCCGCGGATCGAATAGCACTGTGTGAGCATCGCCATACCGGCTGCCCACAGCGTCTCGTTGAACAAGAGCGGACTCCCC
>CAJUQU010000264.1 GCA_910588595.1 uncultured Lachnospiraceae bacterium
TCCTGAATTTGCAGTTACACATGATGATATATGTAAGGCATGCTATATCGATGATCCGGACACTGTATGCATGGATAACCTGTCGGCCTTTGCGGGTCAGGTAATGGGAATCGAAGGAGATACCGTATTCGTATTTGTCAGTCTTAATCTAAAAGACCGGAAAAAGTGGATATGGGATCAGGAAGCGTTTGCAGAAGATCCACATAAATCTGTATAGGCGGGGAGGCGGTATCAATGACAATTACAAGTCAGAGTTTACAGGGAATGCAGTCAGGATTTAACGCCCTGTTCAATAAAGCATATACGGAAGCAGCACCCCAGTATGAAAAAGTTGCAATGACCGTGCCGTCAAGCGGATCTGATGAGACATACGGATGGCTTGGGCAGCTCCCCGCGTTGAGGGAATGGATCGGGGAAAGGGAGATCCACAACCTGACGGCGACTGGATATACAATCAAAAACAAAGATTATGAACTGACTATCAGCGTGGGGCGCAATGACATAGCGGATGACAAGATTGGTATTTATTCCCCCCTGTTCCAGGAAATGGGTGTGTCTGCCAAAATGCACCCGGATGAGCTGATCTTCTCACTGTTCGCTGCGGGTTTTTCAAATATCTGCTATGACGGCGCACCATTTTTCAGCAATGAACACCCACTGACTGAAAGCGGAAAAAACTTCCAGTCAAACATGGGCACACTGAAACTTAGTACACAATCGTATGAAGCAGCCAGAAGCCAGATGATGACATTAAAGGGAGAAAGCGGAAAATCCCTTAAAATAATTCCCGATCTGCTGGTAGTGTCACCACAAAAGGAAGCGGTTGCACGTCAGATCCTGTTTGCAGACCTGATTGCCGGTAGTGCCAATGTAAATAAGAATACATCCGATCTGCTGGTAGTTCCTGAACTGGCTGATACGCCTGAATGCTGGTTCCTGCTGTCAACCAGACGTGCCATTAAGCCGTTCATTTTCCAGATGCGAGAAAAACCCCGGTTCATTTCAAAAGTCCAGGATGGTGATGACAACGTATTCTTCCAGAATGCTTTCCTGTATGGATGCAACGCGAGATACAATGCGGGATATGGTTTATGGCAGCTTGCCTTTGGAAGCACAGGAAGCGATTCACCTGATACATTGTCCAGACAGGGGACAGAGTCGTCAGAACAAGGCGGGGGTGATGAATAATGTTAATCATTGCTAATTCGGTAGGAGTAGAAAGCGGAAGGTTTCGCAGCGTGCCAAATGAAATTAAAATCCTGCCTGTTGGAACGGTAAAAAGTCAGAAAGGCAACTTCTATGTTGATAAAGAAAGTTATTCCCTGATGAAAGAGGACATGGAAAGCCACGGGGTAGATATTGTCATTGACTATGAGCACCAGACATTGAAAGACTGCCAGGCTCCTGCAAGCGGATGGATCAAGAAGCTGGAGTATACACCTGACGCCATTGTTGCAAAAGTTGAATGGACACCAAGGGCGAAACAATACCTGAGCGATAAAGAATACCGTTATCTTTCACCTGTAGTCCTGACACGCAGGGCGGACAGGAAAGCAGTCAGGCTCCACAGCCTTGCACTGACAAATACGCCCGCAATTGATGACATGTTCCCAATTATCAACAGCAGTGCCGGAATACTGGATGAAGATGATGAAAACGAAATGAAAAGCGAAAATGACAACGGGAAAACAACGGATGCTGTTCGTCACAATAATGAAGGAAAAGGAATAGATCTGCAAAAGCTCAAAGAACTTTTAGGACTTCCCGCGGATGCAGCAGATGAGGAAGTTATGAATGCGCTGCTTAAAAGACTTTCAGACAATGAAACGCAGGCACACAAGACCGAGGTGGAAGCAATACTTGATAACGGGATACGAAATGGAAAAATCTTATCTTATCAGGTAGATGATATGCGCGCGTTTGCAGAAGCTGATCTGGATGGATTCAAAACTTTTATAAGCAAAGCTCCCCAGATCGTTCCGATCGGAAAACTTAACATTATTGATCCACCAGGTAAAAATTCCACAGAGGAAAAAAGCATATGCGAAAATCTTGGTCTGTCAATGGCAGATTACGAGAAATACAGCAATATGGAAATCTGACGCAAAGAGGGTGAGGGTATATGAACAGACTCCAGAAAGAACTTGCTGCAGAATTAACCATGGATGACATACCTGATAACCACCGTCCGATGGCAGAACTCATCGGGCTGGACAAGTTTATTCTCCTGTGTGACTATATAAAGGGAGATCATTTGTATCTCCCACAGGTCGACAGGGTTCTTGCACCCGTCAGAAACAGGAACATCAGGGCAGACTATAACGGTTACAACAAAAGGGAACTTGCCCAAAAGTATAACCTGACAATCCAACAAATCAATAACATAATGAAAAATGCGTAAAACAATCTGGCCGGATGCAGAAAAACAGTATCCGGCCAGATCTATATTATTTCTTCCATAATATGTTAATTCACTTTTTGACAATAATAATGAGAACAAGAAAATCCAGTAACGCGTTACAAGTCAGGGAAAATATTTTAGTATTTTGACTTAGAAAATGGATTTCATACTTCGGATAACCCAATAATTTCTAAATGCCAACAGAAAAAGCCCTGCATAGAATCGCCATACAGGGCTTTTAGATAAGTAATCGATAAAAATATCAATGAAATTATTACAACCGCGTTAGCACGCGTGCTAACGCGGTTGTAGACGTATCGCTATAAGCTCATGAGTGTGCGGAAAAGCCGGACACCTTCCTTGAACCCTTTCTGAAACGAATAATCCTTTGCCATGTTTGCAATGTCACACCCGTAATCTGACAGTTCCCTTTGAGCCTGTTCTGGAATATTATAGTCCGCTGTCATTTTCTCACAGACAAAACTTATGTATTCCTGTGTTTCCCTCCCATAAGTATCATTATTGGACTCTTTTAATGCATTATCTATGATCCTGAATATGTTGTCCTTTGAAATGTTTAGTTCTTCATCATAATCTAAGTACCTGAAACTATCCTGCATGATCTTCCCTCCAAATTCTTAATGCTCTGTGTCACTGGTATGTTATCTGTGCTATACTGTTGAAGTCCTGAAACGAATGATATTGTTATTCTGTTTTGCCTCCTGCTCTTCCCGGGAGGAAACATTGCACACCCTTCTAAACTGCTGGTATGTGATCATGTCCTGCACTTCATGTTTTCCCCATTCGTCAAGCACCCTGTAATTATCCAGAAGTTCCCGTTCTTCTATCGTCACTGTATTCCTGTCAAAATTTGTAACAGTTTTCATTATGAACCACCTTTCCGCTGTCCTAAAACTTTCCTATTGTAATAGGAAATAACCGCTTGTTAAAGATAAGGTTATAGGCTATAATAATGTTGGGAGTTGCCGCTCCCAACATTATATTTACCTCTTTTTATTGTTCTCCGTTTCTAAGCTTACTGGCTGATCGAAGGTGTTCAATACTAAGAGGTTCTTTTTCATCCCCCTTAACCTGCAGGGCGATATTGAAAACCTTGACGCAGTTTCTTATTCCGCCATAATCAAGAGACATTGTATAAAGATATTTTATGCTTTCTTTATCCAGCGAATAATCCTTGAAGATTTCAGATATATCATTAATGGAGGGTTCAAGAATATTGCGCTTAATGCCGATCCTGCTGTAAAGCTGTGCAAAATGTGCCTGTCCCTTGCCGTGCATCCTGTTATATATTGTGGGATTTCCGCACAATACAATGCCGGATTCTATAACGTCATTTATTGCCCGCAGGTTTTCAATTGCCCGGACTGACAAATGCTGGGCTTCATCAATAATTATGAGTCTTGGATTCTTGTCAAGATATTCAATAATTGTATCCACAAGGAAGCGATCCGTTCCATGTGATTCTTTTCCTGCATAGGTCAGAATCCTTTCACATACCCCTTTGGTTGTGCGGTCACAATCTTTTAACTCAATGTAGATTGTTTCGGGATACTTTTTGACATATTCCTTTAAAGCCACAGTTTTTCCCAGTCCGGCTTCTCCGTATATCAAAGATATATCGCCTGCAGCGGCGGCGAAACTGACTGCCACAATAGTGTCTTTAAGTGCCTGTGTGTTTGCTACTTTTAGTTTTTGCATTCTATTCTCCTTCCGCGGTTTTTTTGTTGAAAAAGTCCTGGCTGAATTTATTATTGAAGTTGTCAAAAAACTCTTTCTGTTTCGCGTTCTCTTCCTGTGCTTTTTTTCTGCTTCTGGCTCTCTGTTCCACTTCCTCTGCTTTTCTTTCCGAGAGCGAAAGCGCCGCCTTTCTTGCGTTCTCCTCAATTTTAGGGTTCATTATTATCTGACGTGCATTATTGGCTGGTTCAACAATCTGTTCCACGGATTCTCTAAGCAGACGTATTCTTGTTAAGGTATTGCTTACACTTTTGATATCATCATCAGTCAGGGCATTCCGCAGGGCAAGTTCCGTGGATTCCTTTTTGAACTGCTGCATTTCCTTAAATTCTTCCGGTTCCGCTCCGTAACCGTATTTCTTTTTCTTTGATGCTGTAAACATAAAATTGTCTTCCGTGTCAAAAATATATAACACATCAGGTTCCATTGGGCTGTACCTTACAAATACTTCTCTGCCTATATATTTTTCGTTGACTATACAGTCGTAAAAAGTGTTGTTGAATTTAATTCCATCCTGCTGGATTTTACGTATTCCCTTGACACGCAGCAGATAAAAAAGCAGTGATTTTTTAGGAACCATCCTTTGTGGATTTTCTGGATGTTCAGCCAAAAGCTTGTAGTACCAGTAATTAGGTGATTTACCTTCCATGGAATCCCCTGTATGAGAGCTGTTATTATAGAACTCTATATACTCATCATGTCCTTTTTTAAATTCCTCTAATGTCGGATATTCCATTATGTCCAAATGCTTAAGATCTTCTGGTCTATTCTTGGCATCGCTTCCGGCATATGTACGCCACATCTTGCCAAATGATTCTTCAAGTGTCCTAAAAAATCGTTCTATGTTTTTGGACTGTCCATGATAAGGCAGCGTAAATTTAGGTTCTATACCCAAATTTTTGGCTAGATTGCCGAGTATTTCTTCCTCATCGTTTTTTGAAGGAGTATAAAATAAGTCTTTTGCCCTATAATCCTTACCATTATCAAGATATACATGTTTAGGCACGCCGTACTTCTCTATTGCCAGTCCGAAGACGTATAAAACAATGTCTGCATTTGGAGATTCTAAACGGATATACCATGCCAAAATTTTCCGTGTCCGCACATCCATTACATAACTTCCCCACGGCCTTGCTGCACGCCACTTTCCATTTTTGTCTTGATATCTTACAAAGACATCCATCAGATGATGGTCACTAACATAATAATCATTTGGAAGTATGGTGGAGTAATCCCTCAGGCAATGACTTTCTACATCATTCTGATACTGAATTTTTCCACCACGTTTTAGCGCGATTTCTGAACAGGAAATTGACTTGGCAAACCTGCGAAACACACTTTCACTTGGAAGTATATCTTCCTCCCCATTGTAACGTGCATATGCTAAAGTTTCCCTGTAGCATTGACTGATATTTGGTTTTGAAGACTGCAAAACCAATACTTTGAAATATCGCAGATACTCCAGGGGTGCAGAACAATCCCCCCTGTTATGTCCGCCCCGTTTATCTACAAACTGTTGGACTCCCTCCTCCTCCTCTGCTCTTTTTAATAATGAATAAAGTGTGCTTTGTGATATTGTGTTGTCTGGATTTTTAACATTCCAGTCCTGTAAAAAATCTTGTTTGATTTTAGTTTCTGACTTAACACCGTCTTGTAAGGCAAACTTTTTAAATAACTTAAATTCTGCCACAATACGCTTCTTAATTGCGCCCCGTTCCTTTTGGGATTTAGTACTATAGTTGTCAGGATATT
>CAJUQU010000265.1 GCA_910588595.1 uncultured Lachnospiraceae bacterium
TACCTTTTTCATATATTTGTAAACTGCCAGACTGCTATGTATATTTTTTATATGATTCCTTTTTTTGTATATATTAACGAAACACCCATCGCAATCACGGGTGTTTCATCCATATTATTCCTTTTTAAATTGTGCAGAATCGACAAATGTCAATTTAAATATTTTAACGGATTGACCGCGTTTCCGTTGATGCGGATCTCAAAATGCAGATGCGGTCCGGTACTCCGGCCTGTATTTCCACTCAGGGCGATCCGCTCCCCCTGCGATACTGTCTGTCCTGTCTTGACCAGCACTTTGCTCAGATGCCCGTATCTGGTCTGTCTGCCATCTGCATGGTTGATGTAAACTGCATAACCATAGCCGCTTGCCCAGCCTGCATGTACGACAGTGCCCGCATTGGATGCTACCACTGTCGTCCCGGTCGGTGTTGCCCAGTCAATACCTTTATGGTTTGTGGATGCCCCTTTTGTCGGCGCACTTCTCGCGCCAAATCCGGAGCTCTGTCTTCCGCCCGATATCGGTTTGATGTATGTCGGCGGTATCTTGGTCCCGCGCTCAACGATCTTGGGTACAGCCTCCGCATATATCTCTTCCTTCAAGATCTCCCTGCCGATCTCCTGGCTGTTCTTGTATGCGACCTCCGCCGCCACCTTGCGCCTTCCAGCCGATGGCTCCTGGAGCGTCACTCTCTGCGTCGTATACCAGTCATCGTTTGGTATATACTGCACTTCTGCCTCATAGTCCTCCGTGTATACCTGCTCCTCCTTCCACAGGATCGAAAGCTCAGGCTCCGGCACCGTGATCACAAGTTCCTGGTCAATGCGGATCATCGTATTTTCATCCTCTAGGGCATCGTTGATCGCGACCAGCTCATCCATCGGAATATTGTTGTCAAGACTGATCTGCGAGAGCGTGTCCCCCGCGACAACCTTATAGATGATCTGTGTCTCCTGCTCTTTTGTCACAAGGTCCACAGCCTTCTCCACAGTAGTGAGTTCTTCCTCAAGCAGGTACGCCTCCACGACTTCTATCTTCTCCGCGTACTCAATATCAGTCAGTCCGGCAGTGTAGTCCTCAAAACTTTTATCCGTCTTTGGCTCCACCGACTCGAAGATCTCCTCCAGGTCTGCTGTCACTCCCGCAGACGCATCAAACCGCTCCTCCTCCGACGGCGCCTTATCCCTCAGCGATATCACCGCCGCCAGCACATTGATCTCGCGGTCTTTGTCCAGCCCGAGTTCAACCTGATACCGATCCTGGGTGTCGTAGGGCATCAATGCCTGCTCGAGCAGCTGGTGCACTTCATCGTATGACCCGAGATTTACCGCAGTCTCGTTGACTTTGACGGTATACGAGCGGTGCAGCGTCTCGCGCGTGCTGCGCTTCATGACATCAGCCATCCTTGCTATGACTTCCTCCTCGTCATCCACCGCTGCCCAGAGCTTCTCGCTGCCCACTGTCTCGAGCTCCGTATCCATAAACACGAGTTCATCGCTCCCGATCTCCCTGACCGCCTGGCGCCTCGCCTGCATGAGTAAGCTGTCCAGGTTCTCCAACGACGAGAGCGTTCCGACCTCGACTCCGTTTAACCGCACTGTAAAAACATTATCTCCTGTATGTTTAAAAAGCTGAATCGTTGGAAACAAGAACACGCAGATCAGCATGACGATCGCTGCCGCCTCTATGTAACACAGCTTTATTTTCTTATTTGAATGCATATTGTATTCCTTATATCTGTTGTAATCAGGATATTAACTTTGCCAGATATCATTTTAACAGCCTTTGAAGATAATGTAAAGAAAAAAGTTCGCCGTCCCCATAAAACGAAAATGCACCAGATCTTCCTGCGCAGTCTATGCTGCGATCAAAGAAGATCTGGTGCTGCATCTCCGTGGCACTATTACATAATTTTATTTTCTGAACCACTCTAACCAAATTCTATGATAATCGCTTTCATCTCTTTCGTCAAGGCTTTTTTTGTACGCTGTACCCAAATTTTCCGATCCGCTTTCCCAGATCATAATACTCGCCGTGACTGTACACGATCGGTTTGGCGTTTTCCAGATGAAAACTTCCCTTCTCATCCATATAGCGGTCATCGACGTGCACAGCCACCACCTCGGCAAGAAACAGATCATGCGATCCCATCTGCTCTGTCTTCACGACCCTGCACTCAATGTTCACCGGGCTCTCTGCGATACAGGGTGCTTTTACAAGATCCGACTTCACCGGTGTCAGCTTCGCTTCCTTCCATTTGTCGGTGTCCCTTCCGCTGCGCACGCCGCAGTAATCCGTGGCAAAAGCGAGCTCCTCTGTCGTGAGATTGATCACAAACTCCCCCGTCTCCGCGATCATATGATGCGAATATCTTGAGGGTCGGACAGAGATCCCCACCATCGGCGGGTTGGTGCAGACCGTTCCTGCCCACGCGACCGTGATGATATTGCTCCTGCCCGCCTTGTCCGTCACGCTCACCATCACTGCCGGCAGTGGATAGAGCATGTTGCCAGGTTTAAATGAAATCTTTGCCATATCTGCCCCCTCAGTGCACACCCACAGCCGTGAGCACCCACAGAACAACGCTGACGATCGACGCGATCATTGAGATCACACTGAAGAACATCACCTTGTTCATTTTGGCACTCAGCTCTTTTTTCAGCTCGTCTTTGAGCGCTGTCCGCTCACTCTGTGCACTTTCCATACAGCGTTTGATCTCATCGACCACCACTGCCTGTACATTCCTGTACACCTTGACATTCTCCCGGTGCACATAATCATCGGATTTCTGGAATTTATTCTCGAGCAGATCCGTTATGGCGGACAGATCTGTCTGCTTCTGAATCTCCTCTGCGCGCTCCCGCTCTATGCGCGCCTCCTCCTTCCGCTCAAGCTCTGCCTCGCGGTTCCTCGTCTGCTCGTCCGTCAGATCCCTCAGCGCCGCGATCAGCCGCTGCTCGTCCTCCTTCATGCCCTGGATCTTGTCCGCATTGTCGCCGATCATGAGACCAAGCTTCTCGGAAAGCTCTGCATTGCGATAATTAAGCTTTCTCATCTCCTGCAAAATCTTCTCATACTCCGATACCTGCAGCTGCAGCCGTTTCATTTCCTCCGCCTCTGCCTGTGAATTTGCCTTGATCATCTCCTGCGCACTGAATTTCTGCGCCAGCTTATCCATGAAATTATCCATCCCATCAACCGTACCTTTCCAGCAACCATTTTGTATCTATTTTAACTGTTCCTATCAGCATTATCTCTGACCCTGATATCATCTTATCATTAATCCCGTTGTCTTACAATCAGAAGTTGCAAAAAACAAGTCCCGCTATTTCGTCAAACCTTGGAACGATCACACTTTTTGTATGTTTTGCATATAAAATATGGTTATTTTTTTACAGCGATATACAAATTAACAATAAACTAACATTTTGTTCATACTTTGTTCATAAAGCGATGCTAATATTAATCCATAGCAAACGACAGCAACGTAGTGTTTTCATTACACATAGATAAATTTTTTCATAATAGCCCCGGTCATTTCAAGAGATCTTGTATCAGAAATGATCGGGGCACTCCTCATTTTACAACATATTCTTACAGCATATTTCATATCCGCTAATCCAGCGACAATTGTTTTACTTCCTCGTTGAGAGAAAGCATCTTGGCATCGAGCTCCGCCACCATTTTGGCGCACGCGTAGAGCTCCGCCTTGATATGTTCCGGAACGTTCACATCAAACTTGTAGTTGATCTTGTGCTCTAAGCTTGCCCAGAAATCCATTGCCACAGTCCTGATCTGTATCTCAACCTTTGCGTCCACTCTCTTTTCTGACAGGTAGATCGGAATGGACACGATCATATGGTAGCTCTTATATCCGCTCGCCTTTGGCTTACTGATATAATCCTTCACCGACAGGATCTGAATGTCATTCTGCCGCTCGAGCATTTCGGCTATCCTGTATATGTCCGTCGTAAACGAGCATATGATCCGGATTCCCGCTATGTCATTGACATGCTGGATCATATTGTCGATCGTTGACTCATATCCGTGTTTTTTCAGTTTCTTTACGATACTCTCTGAGGTTTTGATCCTTGACTTGATATGTTCTATGGGATTGTATTGATGCACATGCTGGAATTCGTCATTGAGGATCTCAAGCTTCGTGCCGATTTCCTTCAGGGCGGAGCTATAGATCAGGATCACTTCCTTCCAGCTGTCCACATCAGAATTTCCATTTGCACTATATTCCATAAACACCCCGCCTCTCTTTTCTCTCTATGCGCTTCCATCTCTGCCGTTCCTAAGCACAACGACTTTTATTGTACCACATTTTTGGAAAATATGGTCATTTGAAATCTAAATTTTACATAAATATTTCTGCCCTCAAAAGATCATACTACCTGTCAGTTATGCTTTTTATTTTCTCTCATTCATGGTACAATGTGAGTGATCCAGCCGCACAGGACACCAGATGTCATCTGATCCTGTTCTGACACCGGCAGACAAACACGGCTGGACTGCTATGAAAAGGAGATTTTACTATGTTTAGATTGTGGGCAAGAACTTTCAAAGACAACCATATGCTCAGGGACACTGTGATCCGAGATGAGCGTCCTGAGACGCGTACACACAAAGTATTTGACGCGCTTGAGGCGGTTTGTTACCAGTTCGACCTCGGGAAACCGATCTGGCTCGACAGCAATATCGCTGATTTCAAGAAGCACGACAAAACCCGTTTTACCTCGGATAATTTCATTGAATCGATCGACTTTGACTATCTGGAGATACACGTGATCGAGGAGGACTGAGCACAGTCCTCTTTTTTTGCAAGCGGCATTTCATTCTTTTTTGATAATCGTGATTGACATTGAACATAATAAGTAGTAGTATTAATTTAATCCGCATGTAGTTTTGAATACTACATTATATGTTATTAACATCTATAACACATCATTTAATATTACTTAAAATGTGATAACAGCTATATCCCTTTGTGCCTGGCGCTGCGAGAAAATTATTGCCAGATATCCACAAAGGCTGTCTTTTCAATTAAGGAGGAACAGTTATGCAGTTGACAATCAGGGAACCCGGAAGCGCGATCACGCATTTCATCGCATGTCTTATGGCAGCGATCGCGGCGTCGCCGCTCATCACCAAGGCACACGGAGGCATGACAGCCGTGTCACTTGCCATCTTCGCCGCGAGCATGATCCTTTTGTACGGGGCGAGTGCGCTCTATCACAGCGTCAATGCCACCGGAAAGGTACTGCGCATCTTTCGCAAGATCGACCACATGATGATCTTTGTGCTGATCGCAGGTTCTTACACGCCTGTGTGCCTGATCGTACTCGGCGGCAGCATGGGATATGCACTCCTTGCCCTTGTGTGGGGCGTCGCCATCGCCGGAATGCTTGTAAAAGCATTGTGGATCACCTGTCCAAAATGGTTTTCATCGATCATATATATCGCTATGGGCTGGCTGTGCCTGCTCGTTTTCGGCACGCTGTGGAACACGCTTCCCCACGCGGCATTCGGATGGCTGCTGGCTGGCGGCATCATCTATACGATCGGCGGCGTCATCTATGCACTGAAACTTCCTGTATTCAACTCTCTGCACAGATATTTTGGCTCACATGAGATTTTTCATCTGTTTGTGATGGGTGGAAGTATCTGCCACTTTATCTTTATGTACTTTTACGTAGCATGATGTTCGCGGCAGTGCCATGTACATCGTGCCTGCATCAGTCAATATCCAGATTCCCGCTCACAGAAGCATATTATATATGAATCGAGCAGGGGAATGACCTTCTCCACTACTCGCGCACCGGGCACCCGTCAGCGAACCGATTTATCGGTTTGATGACATTCTTCCTCTGGGT
>CAJUQU010000266.1 GCA_910588595.1 uncultured Lachnospiraceae bacterium
CCAGCGCGGGTTCTGCAGTCTGACGCAGCTCCAGCTGGTGCTCCACCATGAACTGATCCATGTAGCGCGGCGAGATCTGCTGTACAAATGGATTTATCAGTTACTGCTCTGCGTGCACTGGTTCAATCCTGTCCTGCACCGCATCGGCAGACAGCTCAACAGCGACTGTGAGCTCTCCTGCGACGAGGCGATCCTCCCGGAACTGACAGCGACCGGAAAGCAGCTCTACGGCAACATTCTGTTAGATGCCGCCGAGCTGGGGATCGACCGCAGGCAAAGCGCATTTGCCACCACGCTGCTGGAAAACAAGAGGGACCTGAAAAGGCGGCTCCATGCCATCCTGCACTACAAAAAGGCGACTCGTTTCCGGATCGCGCTCTCCGCTTGTGTGTTCTCGGTGATGCTGGCGCTGTCCGCGTGCGGCGCAATATGGGTCGTGGCAGATCCTGATGAACCCAATCCCCACGATGCTTCCGACGGATCCGGAATGTTGTCACAGATGACCACCACCCCTGTCTCCTCTGATTCAGACAGTTCGTTTTCCGACCGCCCCACCACCGTCTCCGGTTCGTTTTACGACCAGCTCTCCCCCGACCGCTCCGGCGATGCATGGAAGGTCTACGACGATGACGAGATGCTCGCGGGCAGAGACATTCTGGATCAGTATTATGCCAATGTCTGCATAGAAAATGACAACCGATTTCTGGCGAGGGATTTTGCCTTATTCGGATCAGATTCCTTCATCATAGCCTACGCAGACCGCGACATCGACGTGGAGATCACCTCATCCTTTACAGTCAGGGAAGGGAATTTCAAGATCATTCACGTCACACCGGATAAGAGCGTCGTGACACTGAACGATACCGGAGAACAGACGACATCGACTGTCACCATGACAAAGGGCAGGAACGTCCTCAAGATGGTGGGACAGGGCGGAAAAGTGGAAAATCTCGAGATCCGGTATTCCGACATAAAAGAATCGGATTTTGAGAAACTCTTCCGCGACGGGGCTGCTGAATATGTATACCAGGTAAAAAACGGACTGGCGCCCGTCGAAAAGGATCGGATCGTCGATGCACTGTACCTGATGGACGAGGAGGACGTCAGTGAAATGTTCAATACCCTGCTTGCGGACAATACCGCTTTCACCCCCGATGAGCTCTGTTATTTCTTCATTGAATCCGACAGCGAACTGTCAAGCGGGTATCTGTTGAGAGCTCTCCGGGACAATACCATCGCTCCCCTGAGTGCGGACGCCGTCCTGGATATCATGCCCTTTCTGGAAGGTCCCTGTAAGCTGGAAGTGCTCCGGCAGCTCCCCGTGGAGGATTTTTGCGACACCTTCCTGCAGAGCTTCTACTATCTGGACAGCGACGAGATCGTTGCGTGTCTGACCGCATACACAGCCAACGGCGGTACGCTGACCCTGTCCCTGTTCCATGAGATCTCGCCCTACCTGGACGAAGATTCGATCGACAAACTTGATCAGCTGATGAAATAATCCTTTCTAAAACAACCTGCGCAGACCGCGCAGGTTGTTTTAGATTCTTTATTTGCCGTTTGCAGGCTCGATGTTGATCGTCTTGCCCTTGATCTTCACATTTTTCATCGCCGCGAGCACGTCCGCCGCATTTTCCTTTGGAACCTCCACAAACGTATACTTGTCGTAGAGGTCGATCGCCCCGACAAGCTTTCCGGGAATGTTCGCCTCGCCCGCTATGGCACCCAGGATATCCTTTGCCTTGACCTTCTGTGCCTTTCCGATATTGATAAAGAGACGAGCCATCCCTTCCTCCTCAGCACCGGTATTGTCAAACGTGTACCCCACACGCGTCTCATTCCCCTCGTTCTGCTGTCCCATGTACAGCTTTAGGAATGCCGCCGCGATGTCCATCGCAGTGTAGTCGGACTCGTTGATCTGTTTCTCGATGGTGTTGATCATGGAAGTCAGATCCTCCTCCTCGATCACATTGCCGATCTTGTCCATCAGTTTCTCGATCTTGATCTGGTTCACATCGTTGAGCGACGGCACCGGCATCGCGTAGATCTTCGTCTTGCAGTAGCGCATGATGTCCTTGAGCTTATATACTTCCTTGCCTTTCACAAAGGTGAAGGAGCGCCCCGTGCGTCCCGCACGCCCGGTACGGCCGATGCGGTGCACGTAGTACTCGTCGTCCTGCGGGATGTCATAGTTGAACACCGCCTCCACATCGTCGACATCGATACCGCGCGCCGCCACATCCGTCGCGATCAGGATATCCGTCTTGCCGCTGCGGAAGCTCTTCATAACACGGTCGCGCTGCGCCTGGCTCATGTCGCCGTGCAGCCCCTCCGCAAAATAGCCCCTGCCCTTGAGTACCTCTGTCAGATCGTCCACCATCTTTTTCGTGTTGCAGAATACAAGGGAAAGCTTCGGCTCATAGTAGTCGAGCAGACGGCAGAGCACCTCGACCTTGTCCTTGCGCTTCACGTCGAGATAATACTGCTCGATCTTTGGCACCGTCAGCTCTTTCTTGACCACCCGGATCATCTTTGCATCCGGTTTCTGGTAATTTTTCGTGATATCCAGGATCGGCTGCGGCATGGTCGCCGAGAAGAGGATCGTCTGTCTGTCCTTGTTCGGGATATACTCCAGCACCGTCTCAATGTCCTCGCGGAATCCCATGTTGAGCATCTCGTCCGCCTCGTCCAGAACGATCGTGTCCACATGGTCGCAGCGGATCGTCTTGCGGCGCAGATGATCCATCACGCGCCCCGGCGTGCCGATGATGATCTGCGTGCCCTTGAGCGCGCGGATCTGCTTTGTGATATCCTGCCCGCCGTAGATCGGGAGCACTTTCACGCCGTGCATATATTTGGCAAGCTTGCGGATCTCCTCCGCCGCCTGCACAGCAAGCTCCCTTGTCGGACACAGGACCAGTGTCTGCGGGTGCTTGATCTCTTTCCTGACCTTCTCAAGTATCGGAATGCCGAAAGCCGCCGTCTTTCCGGTTCCTGTCTGAGCCTGACCGATCACGTCCGCGCCTGTCATGGCGACAGGGATCGCCTTGCTCTGTATGGGCGATGCCTCCTCAAAGCCCATCTCCTTTACTCCCCTCAGTATCTCAGGGCTTAGATCCAATTCGTTAAACTTCAAAGTTTCCATATAATATAATTTCCTTTCGTGCCTGTGCACCATATCTCTAGTACAGCATTGCATTAATACTGAAGTAAATAGCACTTGATATTCGGGTCATCTGTGCACCTTCAAAGCGACGGCGTAGTGGATCCTACGTCTAGCTTTGAAGGTGTGCAGAGGGCGCGGATAGCAGGTGATATTTACTCGATTATTAATGCAATGTTGTACTAGTACAGCATTGCGCAAGTAGCAGTGAATACAGCACCTGCTATTTGCACCAGTCCTGCGTTGTCGTCAGTCAACAATGCCACCGCATTGCCTCCTTCCTCCGCCTTGTCCTGTCACAAATATCAGGCACTGTTTTTCACTGTTGTTTAGGCAACGCTGTACTAGGTAAAGGCTCTGCCCTTACTGTCATCACTGAGCGCATGCTGCAAAACTGTCTTTTCTCCATTTTATTCCTGTATTGCGTCAGCGCACATAAAAGCGCATGCGTAAAAGCATGCGCTTTTTAATCAACTTATTCATTATATTTTCTAATTGAATCAAAGTCAATAGTTTTTGAAATTTATTCTCTGCAACTGTAACAGTTCAGCCTTCGGCTTCCTGGTGATAAATCACATATTCTGCTCTTTCATTTCCCAGTGTTTCCTGGATTCCTTTTATCAGAGGTATGTAGTGGTTTCTGTCAATAATCTGCTTTGCAATCTTCTTCCGGGTTCCCATTGCGTCAATGGGAACTGTGCCGCCATCAATACCTGGTTTTTTGAGCAGTTTTGTTCAAGATTGTATTATTTCACCAAATTGTGTATAATAGATAGATCAAAAACATAAAAATAATCTGTCCGTTTGCAATAATGAATCAGATTTTAGAGGGAACTTAGAGGGGAAAGGAAAATAGTGTTATTAAAAAAATTCTTTGCCATTGAGCTGGTACGGAGAACTCCTTGCTCCGCAGCCGTGATACAGGAATCTCTTTGCCATTATCCATATAGGCAGTCCCGTTTTTATAGCCTTTTAAATGCTTCAGATTGATAATATAGCTCCTGTGGCACCTGTAAAAACGGTTGTCCAGCTTTGTTTCCAGCTTTTCAATCCGTTCATAATAATCAACAACCTCGCCGGAAATCAGGTTCAGATATATTTTCCTGTCTATGATCTCACAGAATATAATTTCATCCTTTGCAATGATGCGCCCCTCATACCCCTTTTGCACCAGCAGACTTTCTTCGCTGGCGTTCTGCATGGAAGCATAAAGGCGCTCCATCGTCTTTTCAAACTGTTTGTCGTCCACCGGCTTAACCAGATAATCGTAGGCCTGTACCTCAAAAGACCGGAACACCATCTCTTTGAGTACTGTAATGAAGACTAAAAAGCCCCGGAACTGATCCGCCTCAGTCTCCTTGCCGTTTCCATACCGTCCATGTCCTTCATCTGGATATCCAGAAACAGGATATCGATCTGCCCATTGTAGCTTAACAGATCTTCGCCGCTGGAAAACATACGGAGGCTGATCTCCCTGTTCTTTTTATGAAAGAAGTCAGAAACAAAAGACCTTATATGATCAGACATATATTTTTCATCATCACAGATTGCAATATGGATCAATGTGCTACCTCCTTGTCATTGCATTGTCAGCGGCAAAAGGTAAACTTTTGCCGCTGACATAGATGAACATTTTATTATAGCCTGTCAGAAATGTCTAAACAATTTGATTGCTGTGAAATGTTCATCTGTTGCCGTAAAATGCATTATGATGAAGCCAAGGGTTTCACTGCAGCGGAATCCTTTTCTAACCATCGAAGTAATTTTGTGGAAAATATAACCTGATGGATATATATGGCGGTTCCCCGCTGTAGATACGTAATACTGCCCATAATAATCAATGCGGCGATCTGATCGTAAAACAGAGGAATCATGCACTGCAAATCATACTCATTCAGAGCCGCAAACTTCCGGTACTCCGACACGCAGCCGGCAAATTCATCCATATTAATCTCCCCATTTTTGACGACGGTGCAGCGTAGTCAAAGATTTTGATTTCAGGATGGATTTCACGAAACAGTTGTTCGTCGTTCCTATATCAGTCAATTGATATCCCGTTTCTGATATACCTTTACCGCAATCCGATATGAGATAAAGAACCAGATCACAGAAATAAAAAGCACAATACCAAACGCCAATAGGATATTTTCCTTTACAGATAAAACTAAATTTATAAGAAGCACAAGTCCCGTAATGATCCCTGTTGACGCCATAAATGACATCATAAAGACAATCTGCGACTTTTCTGGGTCAAATAAGTATGCGCACGGTAGACTGATACCCCCTGCCAGCAGGGTAGCGCTTATCCCGATAGAGCCATACAGCAATAGCGAGTCAAGCGTTACATCCATACCGAAACAAGCAAGGACAACACAGGGAATCAGCGCAATAAGCATTCCCAATACGGCAAGCAGGATATAAAACAAAAATTTCTCGCCGATGATCTGGTTCCTTGATACCGGCATGGTAATAACATTTTTATTCCATTTAGAAGCCGCGTCACTGGTAATACTGATAAAGGCTGCTGTTGTGGCGGCAACCGGAGCTAGAACCAGAAGTGCGCTGGTTTCCAGCAAAAAGGATAAGCCAAAACCCAAAACAACCAGGCTGACGAGCGTTACGAGGATATTGCTCCTGGCAATATAGAGATCTTTCACCAAAACACCTTTCATCACTTTTCCCCCTTTACATAAAGCAGCATAATCTC
>CAJUQU010000267.1 GCA_910588595.1 uncultured Lachnospiraceae bacterium
TAGAGCCATTTTAGAGCCAACAGGCATAAAGCAATCCCGGAAACGCCCATTTTATCAGCATTTCCGGGATTTTATCCGTTACTCGAACTCAATCGTCCCCGGCGGCTTAGAACTTATATCAAACAGCACCCGGTTCACCCCCCGCACTTCGTTGATGATCCGGTTCATCACCGTCTGCAGCACTGCAAACGGTATCTCCGCGCACTCCGCGGTCATGAAATCGACCGTTTTCACGGCGCGCAGCGCCACCGCATAGTCGTACGTCCGCTCGTCCCCCATAACGCCGACGCTGCGCATGTTCGTCAGCGCCGCGAAGTACTGATCTGGTCTCCATGGCGCTGCCGCGCCATGCTCTTTGTCATACGTTGCAGCCGCCTTGTCCACTTCTTCGCGGTATATCGCGTCGGCATCCTGCACGATATGGACCTTCTCGGCAGTGACCTCGCCGATGATGCGGATGCCAAGTCCCGGTCCTGGGAACGGCTGACGGAACACCAGTTTCTCAGGAAGTCCCAGCTCCAGGCCAGCCTTGCGAACCTCATCCTTGAACAGATCGCGCAATGGCTCGATGATCTCCTTGAAATCAACATAGTCAGGGAGTCCGCCCACGTTGTGATGTGACTTGATCACGGCGGACTCACCGCCAAGACCGCTCTCCACCACATCGGGATAGATCGTTCCTTGGGCAAGGAAGTCCACTGCTCCGATCTTCTTTGCCTCCTCCTCAAACACGCGGATAAACTCTTCGCCGATGATCTTTCTCTTTGTCTCAGGCTCCGTCACTCCCGCAAGCCTGCCATAATAGCGCTCCTGGGCATTGACACGGATAAAATTGAGGTCGAAATCCCCGTCAGGACCAAACACCGCCTCAACCTCGTCCCCCTCATTCTTGCGCAGCAGACCGTGGTCGACAAAGACGCAGGTCAGCTGCCTGCCGATCGCCCTGGAGAGCAGCCCCGCCGCCACCGAGGAATCCACGCCGCCCGAGAGCGCAAGGAGCACTTTTCCGTCCCCTACTTTTTCGCGGATCTGCCGCACCGACTCCTCCACAAAGGAATCCATACGCCATGTTCCCTCGCAGCCGCAGACACCGCGGACAAAGTTGTAGAGCATCTTTGTTCCCTCGACAGTGTGCAGCACCTCGGGGTGGAACTGGATCGCATAGAGTTTCTTATCCGGGCACTGCGCAGCCGCGACCGGGCAGTTGTCCGTGTGCGCCACAGTGGAAAATCCTGGCGCGATCCGCGATATATAGTCAAAATGGCTCATCCAGCACACGGTCTCACGCTCCACGCCCGCAAACAGCGGCGAGGACGGATCCACATGCACCTGCGTCTTTCCATACTCGCGCACCGGCGCTTTCTCGACATTGCCGCCGAGCACGAGCATCATGAGCTGCGCGCCGTAGCAGAGTCCCAGCACCGGGATCCCCAGTTCAAAAAGTTCCTTTGTGCAGGCGGGTGCATTTTCCTCGTAACAGCTGTTTGGTCCGCCCGTCAATATGATACCCTTCGGCTTCATCGCCTTGATCTGTTCGATGTCTGTCCTGTAGGAATAGATCTCGCAATATACATTGCACTCCCTGACACGCCTTGCCACAAGCTGGTTGTACTGACCGCCAAAATCGATGACGATCACCTTCTCGTTAGAAAGCCCCTGTTCCATGGAAAGTCCATTCTTCATGTCCATCCTCTTTCCTCCCTTGTAATGATCAAAACTGCGCATCGCAGATATATGCTTTATAGTACCATGAAAACGCGCTTAAATCAACAATTTTTACTTATGCTCCACAGTAAACACATGTCTCTAATTTTAATAAATATGAGCTGTGTTTTTTGTGAAAATAACACAAAATCAAAAGCAGGTAAACAGTACTAAAGACCTGTCAAATGCAGAAGTGTTAGAATAAAATGATTTTATATATTGCATCAGCATGTTCAGTTTACAATTTAACCATAAAGCTAGCGTTTACCGTGCTCATGCCCCACCATCGTTCCACCTATGAGTGTTATGACAGCCAGTCGGGAGCAGCGCTGGATCTGCATCTTTGAAACCCAACAGATAAATCTGGAAAAAGTCTGCTTTGATCAATACCAGTATCTTAGATACTTTTGCATAATTTTTTACTGATTTGGCATAAAAAAATATAGAACATTCATAAAAAATAATAACTTTTTCTTGTATTCATCTTAAAATAGCGATACAATGACATAGAAAGATCGCAGCGATACGACACTCTCCTATCGTTACGAAAAAACAATAAGGGGGTTCATAATGAGCACACAGAACAAAGCAGCAAAACCTAAGAAGCGTATCGCTGACGAGATCATGTATCAGATCGGCAAGAGCGTGATTCTCGTATTTCTCATCGTCGCAATCGTTGCAATCGTCATGGTCGGCTGGACGATCATGACATCCAAGGAAACCGAACTGACACTCGAATCGAGTGCCGCTGCCAAGCAGCTGACTGGATTTCTGGAACAATATATCCGAGGAGTGGAACAACTGGCTGCCAATCCTGAGATTAAGGACGTCATGCTGCAGACCGAAGCAGGTGATGATATCCTGCAGGCGGACAACATGGACACTGTAAGGACAAATCTCATCAACATCGCAAACACCGACACTGAAAATACACTGTCCGTCTGGATCTCTGACCTCGACGCAAGCGTCCTGACACAGTCAGACGGATATACATCAGGGGAAGGCTGGGATGTCACAAGCCGTGAATGGTACAAATGTATTGATTTGGGCAGGACGATCCTCACTGAACCTTATATCGATTCCTCGACTAAAAAAATGATACTGAGTGCAGTATCTCCCGTTTATGATGATGCAGGCACTGCCATCGGTGCCGTCGGCATCGATATCACCCTGGATCATATGACAGATATCATGAGCGGGTACAAGATCGGGCGTAACGGCTATGTCCTGTTGTTATCTGGAAGCGGTACATTCCTCTATCATCCGCAGAATGATATCATCCAGAAAAATATCACTGATGTCAAAATATCACAAAACGTCGTGGATGCAGTCCTTTCAAGCAGCGATGTATTCCTGCGCTACACTGTCGATGGCGTGGTGAAATATGGTTCCGTATCCCCCGTGGGCGAAACAGGCTATATCGTTCTCAGCAACATGCCTTTGACGGAATACTATTCCATACTGATCGCTATGGTCATCGCCCTGATCATCATCTTCGCAGCTGGTATCCTGCTCATAGCACTCAGCATCAGGAAGAGCGCCGCAAACCTGACCAGACCGATCCTGGAACTGAACCACACAGCACAGCAGCTTGCTGACGGAGACTTAGATGTTCATCTCAAGATCGAGTCGGAAGATGAGATCGGCGAACTGGGAGAATCCATTGGAAAGACCGTTGCCCGCCTAAAAGAATACATTGTATACATAGATGAGACCGCAGAAGTGCTCGCACAGATTGCAGACGGCAAATTGAGCATCCATCTGAAAAACGATTATGTCGGCGAATTTCAGAAGATCAAAGCTGCCCTGCTCAATATCTCCTCGTCCATGAATGATGTCATGGAAGGGATCAATACAAGTTCTGACCGTGTATCCGCAGGCGCGACGGAGCTGGCCTCCGCTTCCCAGATGATCGCTGAGAGTTCCGAGCTGCAGGCAGCATCTGTGGAACAGCTGGCTGCGACGACAAACACCGTGGCTGACCATGTGGAGGAGAGCCACAGAGACGCGGAGGCATCTGCGCGGGAGACAGAAAAAGTCACTGCTATGATCGAGCAGAATCAGGAAAAAATGACAATGATGATGGATGCCATGAACAAGATCCGCCAGACATCACAGCAGGTTGTAGGCATAATCCAGACGATCGAGGAGATCGCCGACCAGACAAACCTCCTGTCGCTCAATGCATCTATCGAGGCTGCCCGTGCCGGTGAAGCCGGAAAGGGGTTTGCAGTCGTGGCAGACGAGATCGGAAAGCTTGCACTAGAAAGCTCTAAGGCGGCAAGCTCAACAAGAAATCTGATCGAGATCTCCATGGGGGAGATCAGCAAAGGAAACGCGATCGCCACTGACGCCATGAACTCATTGAAAGAATCCGTGAGCGCTGTCGACCATGTGAATGAGATGATCAAAAAGACCGCCGCTAATTCAGCTGTTCAGGCAGAGAACATGGAACAACTGAGAGTCGGCATCGATGAGATCGCACGCGGTATCCAGGACAACTCCGCAGCATCACAGGAAACTTCCGCCACATCAGAAGAACTTGCGACACAGGCTGATCTCCTGAACAAGATGGTTCAGAAGTTTGAACTGATACATTAAAATGGTACATTAAAGAAGATGCTCCTAACAGGGCATCTTCTTTAATGTACTACTGCTGTCGCGGAATCTCCTGCAGCGGCCTGTCTTAAAACTGCTGCGACAAGCTGTTCAAAGTTCTGTCCAGAGTGGCTTGCGCCGGTGACTGCATCTATTATCGTATCTTTCTGTCCATCGATCAGCTGCTTCACATAGTCACGCGTATATTTGTTTGGATAAGTCCCCTGCTGTGAAAACATATTTTTCATATAGCTGCCGTCCCAAGCCTTGATGAATCCGCTCTCGTTCTTGGCATTGTACTCGGCTGACACAATTTTGCCGCCTTTTACCTGGATAATCAGATATTCCCGCCATCCGTGGGAATATTCTGACATCTCAGCGGTATAGAACCCGTCCTTTAATCCATTTGCACTGCTGCACCCTGCAGATACGCTGATCAAGACAACAGCCACCACCAACAGCACGATTTTTATCATTTTAATCCGATCCATTTCCTTCCTCCTGGCCTTTTCATTCTATCTGTTCCTCAGCTTCACCATCGATACGATCTGTTCCAGCTCCTCTACCTGCTGCAGCGATACCGACGCCATCTCATCAGTCTCCTTCGCAAACTGCTGGTTGGTATCTGCTATGGTCAAAACAGTCTGCACTTCCTGTGATGCCGTATGGATCACTTCCTTCTGCTGCAGTGTGATCTGGATCAGATTGTCGGAAATTTCCATAAACTCCTTTGTCGCCTGATTGACATTGCGGAAGGACTCTGCAGTATCCTGTGCAGTCCGCATCCCCTGGTCGATGGATACACTTGCCTTCCCGATGATCTCCCCTGTCTTCTCAAGCGCCGATGCAGTCTGATGTGCCAGCTGCCCGATCTCCTGTGCCACGACTGCAAATCCCTTCCCTGCCTCTCCTGCCCGCGCAGCCTCGATCGAAGCATTCAGAGACAGCAGGCTCGTCTGCGAGGATATGTCTTCGATCAACTGGCTGATCGTGATGATCTCCTGCATGTCACGGTGAATGCTGTCCATCGTCCCTAACATATCCCCCATCTGCTGCTGCCCCTCATCCACACGTGTACTCGCCCTGTCTGCACTCTCCTTTACACGCTGTGCATTATTGTCGATCTCCGCCGTCTTGTCTGTGATCAGATCCATTTTTTCTGTAAGACGCTTTAGGGCAGCCGATTGCTCTATAGAACCATCATACAATTTTCCCGCATACACTGTCGTCTCGGAAGAATTTTTCCGAACTTCCTCTGATGCCTGATGGATTCGGTTCATCGTTTCATTCAGGGAGTCCGCGATCAATACCATCGCCTCCCGTATCGCCGCAAAATCTCCGTCAAAGTCTCCCGCCACATCTTTGGAGTAATCTCCCGATGAGAGCAGCCCCAGATACTCTGTAATACTGTCTATGTATGCCGCCAGGCTGACTACCGTGCGTGACAGTGCTGTCGTGAGCACCTCCGCCTCCTGATTACTGTCCGCAAAGACAACCTCCTCCTTCAGGTTTCCTGACGCGAGCAATGTCAGA
>CAJUQU010000268.1 GCA_910588595.1 uncultured Lachnospiraceae bacterium
CAGATAAAATAGTAAAATGTAAAGTCCTGTTTCAAGCGTGCTTCTACTTTTTCCACGTTTTCATTTCCGGGATTGGTGTCAAAATCCTGATATTTTTCCAATAATTCTTTGAACGCTTCAACCTGCATGGCATGTAGTTCTTTTGCGTCGTCAATAGTTGCCCTTAATAATGTTATTTCCATATACAGCCTCCGTATTAAATAAAATCAACCCTTTTAACTTGATGTATATTTTTTTTCTGTAAACCAAGTCATCCCTTACCCTAAATCCGACCTTTGCAGAGAGTACCGTCATAGCCTTCACCCCGTAATCTTTCACATTGACTTCCCTGAAATTTCTACGAATCAGCCTGACAATTTCTTCCGCATCTTCTTCACAATACAGCTGAGTGACAACCTATGTTCCATTTGATGATTTCATAAAAACTCCTTTCCAAACAAAAAAGCACCAAACATACAATATGTCCAGTGCACTTCTAAAACGATCGGCTATCACAAGCATCTTATAAAAATTATAACTTACACCTACCGATTTATATGCACAGACATATCAGACCTACCTGCGTAACTGTGCACCCAATCGAAACACAATTACTTCCAAGTACGTCCGTAATACATGTACATATAGTTCATTGTAAAATGTAAGTTCTGCATTTCCATGTTCTCCTAAACTTTTTTATCAACTTACCACAATTCTATTTATGTGTCAAGAAATATTTTTGTAACTCTTTGGCAGCTTTGGATTGGAGGTTATGCTCCTGCTTTGACACATTATCCGTCTGTGGTATTATTTGTGCCATTCTTATAGACATTACGATTTATTTCGGATGGATATCTGTCTGCCATATGGAAAAAGGGATATTTACAATGCAGGATATGAAAAATGGTGATAATTTTTTTGGTCACGTTGTGCAGTTGTTTCGGGATGCAAAACGCAAGATGAGCATGGCAGTGAATATGGCAATGGTTTACTCTTATTATGAGGCTGGACGGCTGATCATAGATGAGGAGCAAAATGGCAGTGAGCGTGCAGCTTATGGAAAGTATATTCTTCAGGAATTATCCAGACGGCTGACTGCAGAGTTTTGCAGTGATTTACTTATGTGGGACGGTTGATTTTGGGGACACACTTGCCGCCATACTGAAAAAGACAAGGAAAAAACTTCCGCAAGGCTCTATGAAATGTCCGGCTATAATGTGCCTGTAAAACACGCATGGGGGAATCAGGGATTCCCTTTTGTCGCCTTTTCGTGTATATTAGTCTTATGAAATATTTTTTGCAAAGCAGGAACATGTGTTTACCGTACAGAAATAACCTATACACCTTGACTTGTCTGTCTCTGTGCACTTCACAAAATCGACTAGAGCGTGTTTGAAAAATGCTTTCTGTCAGATGTGTGTCACAATTTTTGGGAGATTTGTGCCGAATGAAGGAGGCATAGCGGGCTATGTTGACTGAATTCGGTGCAAATATCACGCAAAGTGGTGAATACGACGCTATGGCGTCGTTATATAGATGGCAGGAATGATTTTTCAAACACGCTCTAGGGGAATGACATTCTCCACTACTCGCGCGCCGGGCACCCGTCAGCTTTTGCTGACATTCTTCCTCTGGTTGCCCGTGTGCATAAAAACGGAGGAAAACATAAATGTTGACATTAGAAAAAGTAACAGGAAGAAATGTCTGGGAAATACTGCAGCTGCATGTGAAAGAAGAGCAGCAGAACTTTGTCGCCGGCAACGATATCAGCATCATTGAGGCATACACCACGATCACTGGCGGAGGATCTGCATTCCCTTTCGGCATATACGATAGCGGCGTGCCGGTCGGCTTCCTGATGATCGGCTATGACACTGACGACTCCTGGGAGAACCCTCCCAGGATCGCCAGAAACAACTACAATCTATGGCGCCTCATGATCGATCAGCGCTATCAGCATAAAGGTTACGGTAAGACAGCCTTAAAGCTTGCCCTGGACTTTATCAACACGATGCCCTGTGGAAAAGCTGACTATTGCTGGCTGTCCTATGAACCCGAAAACACTTCCGCCAAAAATCTATACCATTCCTTTGGATTCCATGAGACCGGCGAAATGGACGGCGAAGAATTGATCGCGATATTGAAATTACAGCAGTAAAATGCTTTATACAGCCTGCCCGAACTGCGTGCAGAGGAACTGGCTGACCGCCTCCAACAGATCATCTGCATTGTCCGCCTGGATATTCATGTTCAAGACACGGTTGAAACCAAGCGCCAGCATTCCAAGAACAGACTTTGCATCCATGGTCTCCCTGCCCAGGGAGACCTCCACAGCATACGGAAACTGTACAACAGTATCCACAAATTCCATAACCTGTTTTTGATCTCTCAAGATTATATTTTTACTGATCATTTTTCCTACCCCTCATCTTTTGACAATATTCTATTCCCGCATATCTGTAAGCAATGATCCCAGCCATTGCAGAGAATTGCACTTGTTGGAACATATTATACAATGCATGCGCCGCAATTTAATTTTGCGGCATCGGATCAATGCAGCTCAAATAATTTCGCCCCGTGCGACGGTACCGTGTCTTTGAGCACATTTTCATGTATCGCCGTTTCCTGCCGGCTCCAGAGTTCCTTCGCACAGCGCGCATCCACAGCCGCATCTGCAAACTGCTCCACTTCTTTCAGGTCGCACTCGATCTCCTGCTCCGCGTCGCCGAAATTGAAAAGTGCGATAAATTTTTCGCCTGTCTCGCGGTTCCTGCAGCTCCACACGGCGTGATCCTCATTTTTCTCAAACTGCTGCCCGACATAATCATTGGAAACGAGTCTGAGAATATCCTTTCTGGTCAGCAGATCCAGCGTCCAATCATCCAACAGTGTCAGCTCTGCACCGATCATGAGCGGCGAACCAAAGACGCACCACAGTGTCATCATCGTGACCTGCTCGTCTTTCGTGAAGTTCGTGTTCCACTCCGCTTTGCCAAAACCCTTTCCGAGTTTCCCGAGCGGAAGCATGTCGCAGTCCGGATAGGAACCTTCTGCAACGTGGTTCTGCCACAGCTCGCACCTGTCAAACATGTTGCGCAGCAAGTCCCAGTTGTCCCAGAAATCATCGGTGATGCGCCACATGTTGGCATATTTTTCATAGTGCCATGCCTTCTCGATCAGTGCCGGTCCCGGGGAGAGCGACAGCACGATGTCCCTTCCGGACTTCTGGATCGCACGCTGCAGCATTTCCACCTCGTGCGCTGCCGAGTAGGGATTGTGCGGGTATGCGTTGGTATTGCAGATATCGTCACATTTGATGTAGTCAACACCCCACTCCGCGTAAAGGCTGATGATCGAGTTATAGTACTCCTGCGCTCCTTTTGCATTCCTGCGAACCCCGTACATATCGGGATTCCACACGCAGATCGAGGACGGATCCGCGATCTCATTCGCAGTGATATCCGTTCCGAGTACCGGCATATGCTCATGCGCTGCTTTCCTCGGGATCCCGCGCATGATATGGATACCGAATTTCAATCCGAGATTGTGTATGTACTCCGCCAGCGGCGCAAAGCCTTTTCCGCCTGCCGCGGATGGAAACCTGTTCAGCGCCGGAAGCAGCCTGCCGTACTCGTCGATCTCCTCGTCGCCGAACGGGATATACTGATATTTGTCCCGCATCGTGCCGGCGTCCTTTGCGTACCACTCGATATCCACCACGATGTACTCCCAGCCTGTATCCTTCATGTGCGCCGCCATATAGTCCGCGTTGGCTTTTACCTGCTCTTCGTTGACAGTCGTGTCATAATAATCGTAACTGTTCCAGCCCATAGGCGCTTTTTTCATACGATACTTCATTGTCGTGTCCTCTTTTCCAGTATTCTTTTTATCACTTCATTGATGTTACGCTCCAGATGTTACGAACCCCGTTTCACAAATCAATATAATATTCTTTGCCCGCTTTGTCAATATTTTATATGGCATTCTTTGTTAAATTCGTAACAGTTCAGTTTTCGGCTTCATCACAACCATACAAATCATAATTCCAAGGGGAAAAGTGGTTCGCACTTTTCGATCACACAGCTGTGCGGCTTATCTTTGTCATCCCGGTTATAGCTGATCCCGACAAGCAGCACCTCCCCACTGTAGCCCTCAAGCGCCTGCACGTACTGCCTGTCTTTGATCTGCTGTATCGCCGCATCTGCAGTCCCGTCGTATTTCAGTTCCACGATGATCGCAGGCTTGTCTGTGTGCGGCAGCGGCAGGAATACGACATCTGCAAATCCCTTTCCGGCTGGAAGCTCCCGTATCAGTTTATAATCTTTCCTCGCACTGTAGTAGGCAAGACCGATCGCGCAGCCAAGCGAATTCTCATCA
Organism: uncultured Lachnospiraceae bacterium; assembly: GCA_910588595.1. Classification (GTDB taxonomy): domain Bacteria; phylum Bacillota; class Clostridia; order Lachnospirales; family Lachnospiraceae; genus COE1. Next base: position 4,357 of record CAJUQU010000268.1, read on the forward strand.
TTGTATGTCAGGATCGACGCCACCTCTGTGTGCGCCCTGTCAAGCGCCTCGGCAACACACTTCGCGTTGCCGGCAAGCGTGTCAGCCCAAAGCGTTTCGGACGCTTTCAGGACGCGCATCACATCCGGCCAGCCGCCGACACTCATGGCATTTTCAAATTCCATGATGATCTCCTTGTTGGGAACAAACGCCTCCTGCGCTTCTGCGTCATATCCGAGATAGCCCAGATGGATCAACAGCGTCAGCACGTCATCCTTGACCTTGAAATTCTGCATGTCATTCTGGAAGCTTAACGTATTGACCTTAACACGCCCGCCGCCGAGCATCTGTACGATATCATCCCGAAGTCCGTCAAAATCCATCTCAATGTAGACTTTCAGCGCATCATACGTCTCCGTGGAAGTCCAATAGCTTGAGAAATTCCGTAAAACCATCGCTGATACCACAGAACGTGGGTTATAAATATGTTGAAATTTCCGAAACCTGTAGCCGTCATACCAACTGCCTGTCTCGGCATAGTCCATTTCGTATTTCTGGCACAGCGCCTGTACCTCATCTTCCGTAAAACCAGTGTACGCTTCCAGATCATGCTGGTCTGTCATCGAATACTCCCAGAACATATTCAGCGCAGAGTGCTGTCCGTATTTTTTTACCGGCAGGATCCCGGTCGCATACGCCAGCGCGACATAGGGCTGATCCTTTAACAGGCTGCGCAGGAAATCAAGGTACTGCCTCTGCAACGCCTCAGACTCCTGCCGCTCACGCATCACGCAGTCCCACTCATCGATCAGGAAAATAAACTGCTGATCTGTTTTTGCATAGATCTTCTCCAGCGCCTCGGCTAAAATGACGATCCCCTCTGAAAATAACTCCCCGTACGTTTCCCTGAGCTCCTCAAGTACCACCTGTTCCAGATATGCTGTCATGCGCTGAGCCTTTGCCCTGATCAAAAAATGCTGCATGTTCAGGTAGATCACATCGTATTGGTTCAGGTACTTCCGAAATGTCTTTTTCTTCCTTATTGTCAGTCCCCTGAACAAATCCTTCGAATCGCAGCCGCGGCTGTAATAGGCAGCAAGCATCTCCAGTGCCATCGATTTCCCAAAACGCCGCGGTCTGCTGACGCAGATATACTTTTGTTTTGTATTCAGACATGCGTTCGTATGTTCGATCAGTCCGGTCTTATCCACATAGATCTGGGAATTGACCGCTTCCTGAAATCCTCTGTTTTTGGGATTCAGATAGATCCCCATAAAAACACCTCCCTTTTTACTCCCCTGCGTCTCCTCATCGCAGGAGCAGTATCCCATTGTCTTCATTATATAAAAACAAAAGCCATTTAACAACAGTAAAATCAGCAGACCTGCGCTACAATTCACACTTTAGGAACTGTTGGAAAATAACCGATGCAACTTGCGCAGGATATTTCTTCGAGGTGAAATTGCTAAA
>CAJUQU010000269.1 GCA_910588595.1 uncultured Lachnospiraceae bacterium
TGCACCAACTAAAAAAAGCGTAGCTCCCCCTCCGGGGCAGTCTGGTTATGGATATTTTTATGTCTTTTCTGGGTACAAATGAACCCATCGAGTTTAATATTGATACGACAGTATTCAAAACAATTTCTGACTTTCTGGCATTTATTTTTTATATATTGCCAATTGACGGACTTTTGTCTATTGTATCAATTTTTATTGGTTTGATGATTTTCAGAATTATAATCAGTGTTGTAAAAACTATATGGGATCTTTTACCGATTTTGTAATACAATTGCTCTTCTGCAGATCGCCGATCGGCGCAGCTGCCTTGTTGTTTTGTAATACAATTCTTCTCCTGCAGAACACTGATCAGCACGGTTGCTCTGTCACTTTGTAATACAAGTACTTTTACCAGGTGAAATTACAAATAAACTGCAGTATTCCGAAACTTTCTAATGTTTGTATTACAAATACGCTGCAGCTTTTCCGGATCCTTCCGGTATTTGTATTACAAATATGTTGCAGCTTTTCCGAAAAAGCCCGGTATTTGTATTATATTTAGAAAGCGAGGTGATTTGATGGATAATTTGGAACTGTAGGAAAATAAGTGATGCAGACTGCGCAGGATATTTCTTCGAGGGTGTATGTCAAAAAACGAAGGCGTAGCGGGCTACGGCGAGGCTTTTTGACATGCACAATCGGAGAAATAGACAAGTCAAGATGTGTCACTTATTTTTCTACAGTTCCTTTCGGAGTCTGCCCTTATTGTGGCGGTTATATGATATATGTATATTGTGATGACAGTCTTTTATGCGAGTCCTGCTGTTTCATTATCAGGGGAGACGGTAGCGAGGATTTTAGCGAGATGGATTTAGAAATTGATTAAGTGAGGTTATTTTATATGGCAAAAGTATATTTGATCGTGAATATGGAACTGTCTGGGAAAAAGCTGCATACTGCAATAAAGAAAAGCGGTTATAGTATCCGGGAACTACAGGATATGCTGGACTTATCCTGTCCCAATCCGATTTATAAATGGATTCATGGTGAGGCGCTCCCGTCAACAGTGAACCTGTACCGTTTAAGTTATTTTCTACAGATTCCCATGGAAAATTTACTTGCAGCTGAAAACCTGACAATGAATGAAGAATATTGAAGATCCATCAAATAAGGATTTAACAAAGGAGGCTGACCATGTTTGACACGTTTATTCAGCTGGCAAATGTATTCCTGTCTATTTTCAGGATCCCATTCATAGCTGCATTTATATTTATTGGCTACTATATCATTGCCGTTCTTTTCTGGTATCTTTTGCGCTGGTTCAAAGGTGAACGTGTACAGCGTGGAAGTGTCCGGAAAATAAAACCGCGTTCTGTCCTTACCCGTCTGCTCTGGGATGCACCGCGGCGCTATGTTGATGATATGTACAAAAGACAGCCCGACTTTTTCCGCCCGCAGGGACTGATCATATTCACCGGACGCCAGGGCAATGGGAAGACGACAGCGCTGATGCAGTATGCAATCGACCTACTTGATGCCTATCCAAAGGCAAGATGCCTCAGCAATACAAAGTTCGCCTATCAGAATGAAAAGCTTGTGCACTGGAAACAGCTGGTTGATTATAAGAATGAGCACAAGGGCATTGTAGTGATCATGGACGAGCTGCAGAACTGGTTTGGATCCAACCAGAGCCGGAACTTTCCTCCTGAGATGCTGGGTGTCATTACCCAGAACCGGAAGAACCGCCGCGTAATCCTCGGAACCGCACAGAATTTTTATCTGCTTGCCAAGGCGATCCGCTCCCAGTGCACCGAAATCAGGCAGTGTACAACCCTAGCCGGAGTGTTGACCATTGTGATCAGACGGGAACCGATCATAGACAATGACGGTGATGTGAAGGACCTGAAATACCGTGGAATATATTTTTTCGTCCATTCCGAACGGCTGCGCAATTCCTATGATACATGGTCTGTTGTGGACGCGTTATCCAGTTCAGGCTTTCAGGAGGTCCCTAGCCCAGGGGACCGGGATGTGATCATAAAGGTGCAGCAGCAGCCCAGAAAGAAGTAAAAAACCGCCGCCGTACTTTCCGCGCCGCACGCGGCGCGGGAGTACGGCGGCGGTTTTTTACCCGGCTCCACGGTCTGTAATACGTGGTCTCAAAAACCATTGTATTACATTGCTCAATGCCTTGTAAATAAAGGAAAAAGTCATGACTAACCTGTCTGCCTAAATTGCGATTCGGGCAGAGGAATTTTATGTAAACCATTTGTAATACAAGTTATTTTACTATTCAAAATAGAGATTGATGAGGTGCTATATATGATTGATAAACGAGGATTTACAGATAATGTATTGTTCCATGAAATGTCACTGGAAGAACAGGAGGAATATTTTTCTTTTCGCCGTGATTCATTTATGCATAATATTGACACGTTTTATTATAGTGTAAAGTTCAAGAATGATTTCCGCCTAAAGACCAGTGATGCCAATGTCCTAAAACTACGCAAATATTTTAAGGTGAAATATGACTATATAGCTGATGGTTCCGATATCGGATCCTGTGACTTTTATTTGAAAGGCATGAACCGCACCCTTGTGTTGCGTCCCGTAACATTTTCGCGTTTTTACAACATATGTCTGAATTATCCTGAGTATTTTGATATCTTCTTTGCCTCTGTAGTGCCAAAAGCTGCCGATGGCGGTGAATCCGTGACCTGTGAGTGTATTGTCCAGATCCGTTCCTATATGCTTTGGCAGTACGGTGTGCGTGACAGTTTTGAAAACAGTTACCGCTATGTAAAAGCAATTTCGGAATTTTTTGGTCTTGAGATAGATTATGTCCAGGAAAACCGGATCGATTACTGCTGGCATTCGAACTATCTGAGCAATCCCGAAAAGTTCTTTACACCGGACAGTTTTTATAAGATGCGCGTTGACCGCTTCAAAAATGCTACTTATGTGACCAACAAAGTTGGCAGTGAGGATTATGAGATTGATTATGTTGCACTTGGAAAACGCTCGGATAAAGTATTTATCCGCATTTATCTGAAAACGCGTGAAGTGATCGAGCAGAATTATAAACCGTGGTTTTTTCAGATCTGGGAGATGTATGGAATGATCAATAAGTATGACAAATACGTCTATGAAAAGTGTTATGAGCGCCGGAACTGGTTTTATCGTTTCTATGCTCGGTTGGAATTTTATCAGGAACATGGAGCAGATCCTGAATACCTGGATAAAGTAGGTAAAGTATTGAGGGGTGAGGAAACAATAGGTGAGGATGATCTGATCCGTCTTGCCGATAAACTCACACCTCGGATCAATCTGATCGTAAATGTTGAGTACCAGACAATGAGACGGCACAGCAAAAGTTATGAACTGATCCCATTCAGGGATTATTTAAAGTATGAGGAAACTGCCCGCATTTACCAGTATCTTGACAATAGAAAGATCATTGTTGATTACCTGACAGATAAAGTATTCCGCATGGTTGAAAAGGCGGGGGATGAAAGAAAATCACGCCGTCCGCTCTGTGCATTCTGGAAAGCGCTGCGCAGCACAAGATGTATTGATATGCGTATGACTCCGGAACAGGCGAAGCTCGTCCGGAATTATAACCGCAGACTGAATATCGATTCCATGAAAAAGCGTGTGCTTGGATCTGCAGTAACACTTGGCATATATACAAGGGGATTAAATGAAGACAGTCCGTTGCAGGATGCTTTTGATGCACTCATGCGTTTTAATGACAATGACATTCACAATGCGATACAGTATAAAGCAAAAAAACTACGCCAGTTCAATCCAGAAGAGCTTTCAGACGCTTATCAGAGCGATCTCAATAAATATACGCTTATCAATGTCAGTGATTTTACTTTACTAGATGAGGAAACCGGGGAATTTATCGAATACAGTTCCCTTTCAGACATGGAGAATGGAGGTATGGAAATTGACGATAAAGGAAACATATGATATGTTTATCCGCAATCGGTCTGTTTATTGTTCTCCTGAAACACTGCGATCTTATAATGGTCATATGAAGATCTTCTTCAATTACTTGGAGACTGTAGGGGGTAAAAATATCAGTGAACTTTCTTTTGACGATTTTGGTGATACACCTTTGTATAGCGATTTTATCATCTATCTACGCAAAAAGGCTGTTAAGAATGTCACGATCCGCAGTTACTGCCGTATTGTAAAAGCGTATCTTAGATACGGCTATCAAAATGATCTATGCCAGGATTATCTAAAAGGTGTCCGGTTGCCGCCTGACGACTCGCACCCAAAAGTTGTATTGTATGCTGACGAGGTAAAAAAGATCGACGCTTGTTTTGATATGATGACAGAAAAGGGAAGACGCAATTACTGCATGTTTCATCTGATGCTTGATTGCGGTCTGCGTTCCCAGGAAGTCCGGCATCTGCGCTATGAGGACATTGATCAGGAAAGAAACATTATACATATCCTGGACAGCAAAGGATGCAAAAACAGGATCACTCTGATCCCTGATTTCTTGATTCATGCGATTGACCATTATGTAGATCTTCTTGTCCGTGAAACTTCCGGAACATTATTTACATCCTTGCGGTCCAATGAACCGTTGAGCAAAAATTCCATAAAACAGCTCTTTGCCAGATTAAAAAAAGAAACTGGGATCAGTCGTCTGCACGCACACCTGCTCCGGCATACCTTTGCAACGAGTTACCTGATCGGCGGCGGAAACCTGGAATTTCTGCGTGTGTTCATGGGACATAGCGATTACAACGTGACCCAGATCTACAGCCAGCTTGCGGCGCAGAGTAAAATGCTGGGTGTCAGTGTGTACCGCCTTGATCCGATATTCTTTCAAAAAGGATACTGACAATCCTGATTTTGGACACCCTGATTTTTGGTTAGGGTGTCCAGAAGCGTATTTTGTAATACAAATGAAAAGCTGCAGCGCGCCGATCGGCTCCAAACTGCAGCGGATTTGTATTACAAATTCCCAAAAGCAAAATAAAAAACACCATCCCCAAAGCGCTCTGCTTCAAAAATAGTGCTTTCAATGCACCGCCAGGGGCTCGAACCCTGGACACCCTGATTAAGAGTCAGGTGCTCTACCAACTGAGCTAGCGGTGCATATTTGTAATTTCCATTCGGTTTTTCTAAGTTGTCCACCGAACAATAAATACTATATCACTCAATTTATAAAGTGTCAACACTTTTTTATCAAATATTTCATATTTTTTAAGGTTGATTTATCAGACTTGTACCACCCGGATATTTCAGAGAAAATTACTGATCTGATCAAAGGCATTTCTGACAACACAAATCAGCAGGCATCTGTGCCGTCAGTCATCAGTCGAAAATCCACAGATCACCATTGTATTTCACAGTATATTGTACAGAGGACACAGCGAAGCTGAGTGCTGCTGCCAGTGAAGAGTTGACAAGTCAGGCGCTTGCGCCTCGGTGATTTCACGGCATTCTATACCTGCTGCTGCAGCGTTTTTTGTTCTGCCGATCATGCACACAATATGATAAAAGGTATCAAAAACAATTTGAATATTATATGTAAATTTTACAATATACTTAGCATTTATAAAATGATATAATAGTATTGCCAGTATTTGGTGCGTCTGGATAATTTTATTGATCTCTTTATATATCAAATGTTTAGATGGATGTTCAGATCGATCCTATACCACAGAACATAAGTTTATAAAATCATCCGGTAAGAGATCCGTAAAACCACTTCTGCCAAACCGATCGCTTGTACTGT
>CAJUQU010000270.1 GCA_910588595.1 uncultured Lachnospiraceae bacterium
GCATGATAATGACAACCGAACTGGAAGGGAGGATGCAGACTATGTGCAATTGGTCAGAAGCTATTAAAGAAATGAGTTATAAGGAAGGCATTGAAAAAGGCATAAAAGAAGGCATTGAAAAAGGCTTCGAAGAAGGCATTGAAAAGGGCATTGAAAAGGGCATTGAAAAGGGCATTGAAAAAGGCTTCGAAGAAGGTATTGAAAAGGGCATAAAAGAAGGCATTGAAAAAGGCATTGAAAAAGAACGGCTCAATGCTGTTGAGCGGATGATCCGGGCTAATTTAACAAAGGCTCAGATCATATCCTGCGGTTATACCGAAGAGGAATTTGCGGAAGCAGAAAATCTTTTATGCACAAATGTATAAACAACAGGCAGGCTATGTCTGCTTAAACAACAGCTGAGTAAACAAAAAAATATTTATAAAGCCTGCCAATTATGTTGTTGATTCTATTGTAAATAAGTTTAACGTACAAGGTCACTCTCTTTCGTAAGGATTTGTTGCAAACTCACACTACTACGAAATGTGCCTTGTGCGTTATTTTATTTTCTTGCAGTTTACCGATACACACTGTCCTTCAACTCCACAAACTCCTTCCGATCCATGATCTGGGCATACGGCAGGTTATATAGTATCTGTCCGTTCTTCATCAGAATAACGGAATCAAATCTTTCCAGTGACTTTCCAACATCATGTGTGACCATGATGATCGTCTTCTCCATGGACAGGATCTTATTTAACAGTACGTCTTTTTTGCCCTCATCGACGGCAGCAAGCGGCTCATCGAGCAGGAGGACTTCTGTATTTTCATTGTACACTCTTTCTAAATTCAGCAGGTTCTTTTCCCCTCCGCTCAGCACACTGCAGTCCCCGCTCTCCAAGATCCTCCTGTTTTCACCGCAAAAAGGATTCTCTTTTATCTCATCATAACTGCCAAAGACCGTTGTGTTGTCTCTATGATCTGCCGAAAAAACAAACTCATCCTGGTTCAGCACTCCGATGTAATTGCTCAGATCCTTATCCCGGATGTTCAGTCCACAGAAATATACCTCCCCATCATAGGTATCGATCTGGGACGCAAGGACGTGAAAGAGCGTACTTTTTCCCGAACCGTTCACACCGATCAGGGCATACTTCTTATGCTTCTGGATCTCAAGATCAATCCTGCCAAACTGAAAATTGTTCCAGCTGATAGAAAGCTTTTGCACTAAAATATACGGCTGGTCATCCCTTCTCGATATCTGATCTGCGTGGACGAAATTATCTGCTTGATTCGCACCTTTATCCGTATTGATAAAGTCCAGAAACGCCTGAATGACCTCGTCCATGGAATGCAGCAGACTCTTATTGTACAAGATCTCCTGAACAGGCTCCATCAGACTGCGTGTATACTGGAATGCGGCGATCGCAAATCCAGCCGAAACATTTCCCTTAAACAATAGAAAACCCAAGTACAAAAAGATCAGCAGATTGATACACTCGATTCCTAACCCGTTGATCGTCCACATCAGACTGTTTGCCTTCCCATAATGGATCCTCTTTTTCAGCACATGGTCCAGTGATTCTCCATGCAGAGATGTGATCCTGCGGATCGTCCTGTTGTTTGACACTTTGTGCCCATGGTAAAAATCCTCCATTCTGGAATAATATACCTTCTGCGCTCCCAGATACGCCGCCCTTCTCTTTGCGGTCTCTTTCCCCAGAAACTTAGGAAGCATAATGGAAAGAGCAGTTGCCGCGCAGAGCAGGAGCGCCATCTGATAATTTAAAACAAACAGGATGATAATCAGGACAATGACGATCCGTATCCCCTGCAACAGGATCCCCACAAAAGGATTCAGATAATTTTCGCTGATCTCCGTGATATCGTTTACCTGAAACGATATGTACTCTCCCACTTCCTTTTTTTGAAACGCTTCCTCGCGCAGGGAGAAAGCTTTGTCAAAATAGTCCTTTTTGACAAGGGTATCAAACTTATTTTTGTAGATAACCTGACTTAGATTCGTCAGATACGAAAACAGAATGTACGCCGCCAGGCACACACAGTATCCTATGACAGCTTCAACATATGCCCCCTCAAACATCCTTTTTATAAAATACGGCAGAAAGCCTGAGAATATGTATGCAGACGAACCAGCCGTCACGAACAGTATGATTTCTTTTTGTATTTTTTTAAGATATAATTGCATATTAAACCTTCTCCTTTTCAGCGCACATCAGCCTTGCCAATGCCTGTGTACAGCATTGACTTGACGCAGAATGGATATCCTTTGTGTTCATATAGTTAAAATAGTTGGACACAAATCATAACTATGATATAATAAGTCATCTCATTTTTTGACAGACTTACATATTTTTTGTACCTGATATTCGAAGAGTAACCACAAGGAGGATCCATGAAAGTCACAGCAGTCATCGCCGAGTACAACCCCTTTCACAACGGACATTTATACCAGCTGGACACCATACGCCAAACTTGTGACACGGATAGCATCATCGTTGTCATGAGCGGGGACTTCATGCAGCGCGGCATCCCTGCCATCGTGGACAAGTACGAGCGCTGTCAGATGGCGCTCGACAATGGCGCTGATCTGGTCTTTGAGCTCCCTGTCTATTTTGCGCTCGGAAGCGCGGAATATTTTGCCCAGGGCGCTGTGTCCCTGATCGACAAGCTTGGCGTCGTCGACTTTTTGCACTTTGGCAGCGAATCCGGTGATGCTTCCCTTTTGTACCGATTCACCAGCACGACGCTCGCCCACGAGTCTGACGCGTACAGGACTGCGTTGAACAGACACCTCAAACTGGGCTGTTCTTTCCCTGCTGCCCGGGACAATGCACTGTCAGAGCTCTTTTCTGATGATTCCGGGATCAAGCAGCTTGTCAGCGCCCCGAACAATATTCTCGGGATCGAATATATCAAAGCACTCATTCAGAGAGATAGCACGATAAAGCCCGTAACCCTTGCAAGAAAAGGCGAAGGCTATGCATCCGATTCCCTCGCGCCAGACAGCTTTGCCTCGGCAAATGCCATCCGGAGGGCACTTTTTGCCGGCACACAGAACAGGATTCCTGATCGTATCAAGGACCATGTTCCCACTTCTGTGTATGCCTCGCTGCAACAGAATACGTTCCTGTGCACAAATGATTTTTCAGAATTGCTGCTATATAAAATGCTTCAAGATGCTGTGTCTGGCAAAGACGCGTTCGCAGCATACTATGATATCGGCGCACCGCTGTCCCACACGCTGCACAACAAACTGCCCGGATATACGACATTTGAGGATTTCGCACTGTCGTGCAAGACTCGGAATCTGACCTACACTCGCATATGCCGCGGGCTCATGCATATCCTTCTGGATATGACACAGGAAAACGCGGACGCATTAAAACAACAGGACTACGCACAGTACGCAAGGCTTCTCGGCTTTACTGCGCGCGGACGGCAGCTGCTGGGATCCATCAAGGCAAATGCCTCCATCCCTGTCATAACAAAACCTTCAAGTGCCCTGAGACACCTCAGCGGCACGGGATTGATGTCACTGCGCTCTGATATCCACGCCGCAGACATATATGACAGTGTTCGACAGCAGAAACGAATCCGCCTGTCGGACACTGTATCAAACGATCCGCTCAACATGATCCGCCACAACGAACTGACCAGACAGATCATAAAACACGGTCAAACTTAATTCTTAAAGCTGTGGATCGGCGCCGGGATCCTGCCGCCGCGGTTGACGAACGCATCGCACGAATACTTGTTGACGGGCATGATCGGCGCATGTCCGAGCAGACCGCCAAACTCCGCGCTGTCCCCCACCGTCTTGCCGATGACAGGTATGATGCGGACAGCCGTCGTCTTCTGGTTGACCATACCGATCGCAAGCTCGTCGGCGATGATGCCCGCGATCGTCGTCGGTTTCGTGTCCCCCGGAATCGCGATCATATCAAGTCCGACAGAGCAGACACACGTCATGGCCTCTAGCTTCTCAAGCGTGAGCGCGCCTGCGTTGACGGCGTCGATCATGCCCTGATCCTCGCTGACCGGAATAAATGCCCCGCTCAGTCCGCCCACATAGGAGGACGCCATCACACCGCCCTTTTTCACCTGATCATTTAGCAGGGCGAGCGCCGCCGTCGTTCCCGGCGCACCCGCGTATTCCAGCCCGATCTCGCACAGAATGTCAGCCACACTGTCACCGATCGCAGGCGTGGGCGCAAGTGAGAGGTCAACGATGCCAAAAGGGATCCCGAGGCGCTTTGACGCTTCCTGCGCCACCAGCTGCCCTACCCTCGTCACCTTGAACGCTGTCTTCTTGATCGTCTCGCAGAGCACCTCGAAATTTTCTCCGCGCACACTCTCCAACGCATTCTTGACAACACCCGGACCGCTGACACCCACATTGATGATGGCGTCCGTCTCCGTCACGCCGTGGAACGCCCCCGCCATAAACGGATTGTCGTCCGGTGCATTGCAGAACACCACCAGTTTCGAACACCCGATCGAGTCATTGTCTTTCGTCAGCTCTGCCGTCTCCTTGATGATATCCCCCATCAGTCTCACCGCATCCATATCGATGCCTGTCTTGGTCGATCCCAGATTGACAGAACTGCACACCAGTTCTGTCTCCGCCAGCGCCTGCGGGATCGAGCGCAGCAGCAGCTCGTCCGCCCCTGTCATGCCTTTTGACACCAGTGCAGAGTACCCGCCGAGAAAATTGACGCCAACCGCCATTCTCGCCCTGTCAAGTGTCCTGGCGATCGTCACAAAATCCTCGGAGGTTTTGCACGCGGAACCGCCGATCAAGGCGATCGGCGTGACAGAGATCCTCTTGTTTACGATGGGAATCCCAAACTCTTTCTCGATCGCCTCCCCCGTCGCCACCAGATCCTTCGCAACGGTTGTGATCTTGTTGTAGATCTTCTCATTTAACCGCTCCAGATCGGAATCGATGCAGTCGAGCAGGCTGATGCCAAGCGTGATCGTCCTGACATCCAGATTCTCTTTCTCGATCATCTTGTTCGTCTCTAACACTTCATTTATGTTTATCATCTTATCAAATGCCCTCCTTGATACCATTTCATATGTCAATATAACCCGCTATCCATGCAGACCGTCATGGGCATGAACTAAGAGCCCATCCCATATCGAGCCTACGCCCGATATCACGGCTCAAAGCCTGTGCATACTGTTAAAGATCTCTTCTCTCTGGCATTTGACGATGACTCCGATCTCCTCACCGAGTCTGTCAAGGTCGTCGGACACTTCGCTGACAGACTTGACTGCCCTGCTCATATCTGCGATCATCATCATATTGAAATAATCGTCCACGATCGTCTGGGATATATCAAGGATATTCACCTTGTTCTCCGCCAGATATGTACACACCCTGGCAATGATGCCGACCGTATCTTTTCCCACTACTGTAATGATTGTTTTTTTCATGATCTGTAACTCCTATCTCTATATCGTCTATAATTATATCTCAACCAGCTGTGACACCTCACTCCTGCCCGCCACATAGATTGGAAAATCATCTGGCTTGTAGGGATTGTCTGCCATGGAGATCTCCAGCCGGACTGTCTCATAGGCGAGCTCCGCAAGGTTGTTTTCCTTGCTCAGATGTCCCAGAAATATTGTCTTTAGATTATCATAGATCGG
>CAJUQU010000271.1 GCA_910588595.1 uncultured Lachnospiraceae bacterium
ATTTTCTGTTGCAAACCTGCAGGTTGTGTGTTATAGTTGAGATCAATAAAACGAGAGGATATAAAGTATGGGTCTATATATGATAAACAGCTTAAGACGCAGAGAGAAGAGACGTAAGCTCTTGTGATCATCGTTTCCGCATGGTTGCAAGAGAGGTACGTCTTGCTTCCCTGCGGTTGCTGTTTTTCGTATTATATAATTTTTCGCGATTTTAAAATGTATAATGAGAAATCATACAGAACCGTAATAGATTTGGCATTTGCCGATATCTTTGCGGTTCTTTTTTTGCCAGCAGGCAGATTGCTTTGATAATGAACTGTATAGGTTATCTGTCAACAGTTCCTTAGCTTTGGCATCGTATCAAAAATTGCGAATGCAGATCCAAATGTATGAAGATATCCGCCTGGTTTTATAAAAGATACAGATAATCGCGCGTCACATCGCCTGGAATTACCTGATAAAATGAATGAGGAAAGGAAGCGTGCTGTTATGAAAGAAAAAATCTGTCAGTATCTGTCAAACATTGCGGGAGAAGTTTCCGCGGAAGAATTGTTGTCCATAATGGAGGTTCCGCCGGAGGAGGAGATGGGGGATCTGGCGCTGCCCTGTTTTGCCCTGGCAAAGAAACTGCACAAAAGTCCGCAGTCTATTGCGGAGGAACTCACCGAAAGGCTGAATGCGGACAAGGAAACACTGGGGATCGGGCGGGCTGAACATGTGGGCGCGTACTGCAATCTGTACTGGAACCGCGCAGCCTATATAAAAAGCTGTCTGTCAAGGCTGCAGCTGGAACATCACGGCGTGGTTCAGAGCGGGACTGGAAAGACGATCTGCATGGACTACTCCTCGCCCAATATCGCCAAAAACTTCCATGTAGGGCACCTGCGCACGACGGTGATCGGAAATGCGCTGTACAAGATTTATCAGAAATTAGGGTATCAGGTGGTTCGGATCAACCATCTGGGAGACTGGGGAACGCAGTTTGGAAAACTGATCGTGGCGTACAAGCTGTGGAGCAGTGAGGAGCAGGTGAAGGAAAAGGGCATAGAAGAGCTACTGCGCATATATGTCAGGTTCAATGCCAAGGCAGAGCACGATGAGCAGCTGATCACGGAGGCGAGGGAATGGTTTGTCAAAATGGAGCAGAATGACGCGGAAGCGGTCGCGATCTGGGAGTGGTTTAAGCAGATCAGCATGGTCGAATTTGACCGTGTCTATCGGCTGCTGGGGATAACGTTTGACGCTTATGTGGGGGAGAGTTTTTACCGGGACAAAGTGCCTGCCCTGGTTGAATCACTAAAGGAAAAAGACCTGCTGGTCGAGAGCCAGGGGGCACAGGTCATCGATCTGGAGGCGTACCAGATGCCGCCCTGCCTCATCACGAAGAGTGACGGCAGCTCGATCTATCACTCGCGCGATATCGCGGCAGTGCTGTACCGCAAGGAGAAATACGACTTTGCAAAGTGCATCTATGTGACCGGATTGGAGCAGTCGCTGCATTTTAAGCAGGTTTTTAAGGCGATTGAAGTGATGGGGTATGACTGGGCAGACTCGCTGGTCCATGTCCCTTATGGGCTGGTGAGCCTGGACGGGGAAAAACTTTCTACCAGAAACGGAAACATCATTTACGCGGAGGATATCTTGAGGGAAGCCATCAGGCGGGCTGAGGCTGCGGTTCTGGAGAAGAATCCACATCTGGAGAACAAGGACGAGGTGGCGCGGATGGTCGGCGTAGGCGCTGTGATCTTTCATGATCTGTACAATCAGCGCATCAAGAATATCAACTTTTCCTGGAAGGAGGCGCTCAGCTTTGACGGCAGTACTGCGCCGTATGTGCAATACACCTACGCGCGGGCAAAGAGCGTACTGCGCAGGCACGGGAAGGCGGTAGATCCGGACCTGGCAGACTGCAGTTTGCTCGCGGACAGTGTGTCCTACAGCCTGGTCAAAATCCTGGATGGATATGAGGATGCCATCAAAAGTGCGGCAGACAAGTATGAGCCCTCAATTGTGGCGCGGTATGTTATGTCGCTGGCGGTCGCGTTCAACAAATTTTATCACGACTGTGCGATCTTAAAGGCGGAGGAGAACGTGCGGCAGGCGCGCCTCGCGCTGACAGAAATAACGCAGAGGGTGCTGCGGGACGGCTGCGGGCTGCTGGGGATTGCGTGCCCGGAGGAAATGTGATCAAATGTTCCGAAAATATTTTCGAAATCACTGTTGACACAGCAGTGGTTTTACTGTATACTAAATGAGAATCGAACAGATGAACGATTGCGTTTATTGCATTCGATTGGTATACTGAAGGAGACAACATGGCGAAAATAAAAAAGACAGTGAACACATTTATTAGGAGATTCAGCGTTCGAAAAAAGTATAAAAAATCTGAGTAAGGGATATCCCTATGAGTTATCCATAAAGTCTGCCATGGAACACTGTACAGACAATAATATCCTTTCAGACATTTTGGGCAAACAGAGAAGTGAGGTGTACAATTTGCTCTTGAATGAATTTGATGTAAAAAGTTATGAGCGATGGATCAGGGCTGAGAGTAAAGCAGAGGATATCATTGAACTGCTTGAAGATGTCGGTGAGGTGCCGAATGCGCTCAGAAGTCAGATCATGGAACAGACCGATCTTGTCACATTGAACAGGTGGTTAAAGCTCGCGGCAAAGGCACAGTCGATCGAAGCGTTTGAGCGTATGGTTGATCTGATGAATGACTGAGGCAGCTTTAGCTGCCTCGGCGGTTTAGAAGATCTTCGTTATTTTATTAGTACTTATTTGTACCTTTATCGGGTGTCTTATCCCAGTGATGTCAGACTTTTCCGGTACGCCTGCATGCTGCTTTCGTCTGTGTGGTCTAAGACAGCCTGCAGACTGCGCGTGATCTTCTCGCGGTCGTAGGGCAGATATGCCGTAACGGGTGCGAAATTTGATACGGTATTTGCAAACAGATGTGTGCGGATATGCAGGTTATCGATCAGAACCTGCAGCTCGTGGATGCGTTCTTTTTCGCCGGCGGGCACGAACAAGCCCTGATGCGCCATCTTGTACAGCGCTGTGCCCGGAAAGAGTGTGAGGGAATCTACGGAGACAAAGTAAGGGTTGAGTTCACTGAAAAGTGCCGCGCTGTTCAGCGCGTTGCGGTATCCGCCGGCTTTTCCGGCAAGCCCTGTCATGTAGACGAAGTAGTATTCGATACCTGCCTCATCTAATTTTCTGCACTGTTCCAGGATATCCGCCGATGTATACCCTTTCCCGGCGAGGGCGAGGGTTTTGTCATCGCCGCTCTCCACGCCGATGCTCAGACCGTTGATGCCCATTGCCCGGAGCTTTCTTAGCTGCCAGACTTCCTTGTCTTTGATGTCACGTATACTCGCAAACATAGCCATCGTCTGGCACTTGATCAGATAGTCCCGCACGGTCAGCGCCCGCAGTTTGAGGTTTTCATAGCTCATTGCAAACGGGTTTGCGCCTGTCCAGAAGATCCTTCGGGCATTTGGCTGATACCTTTTGATCTCTGCCAGATCCTCCTCAAACACTTCGATCGGTGACATTTTAAAGCGCTCGTCTTTGTACAGGCTGCAAAACCTGCATTGGTTATACGTGCAGCCGGACGTAGCCTCTATGATGACCGAGTGCGCCTCGTACGGCGGTCGCCAGGTTCTGCCTGTGAAATGCATGTTCTTTTCCTCCTCTTCTTCTTCTTACCAATAACAATCCCAAATTGCCCGTGTACCTGCTATCGCGGCAGATTTTCGGGCACGCACTACAGGTGATATACGTTTTTGCGGTACTGCCGCAGTTCGCTTTCATTGACAGTTTCGATGATCCTGTCGAGAAAAGACAGCAGTTTTTCCCTGTCCTTAGGCAGATGCCCGCAAAACTGGAACGCATTGGAGGCACCCATTGCCGCAAACACGGTCGGGATCTGCAAATGCTCAATGAGCGTGCGCACCTCCTTGTACTTTTCAAGTTCGCTCTCCTCCTGCCAGTTCCCGCGCTGTATCTCGGCGTAAAGCCCGGAGTCGGGATAGACTGTGAGCATGTTTGCCCCGATGAGCGCAGGGTGCAGCTGGTTGCATACACAGGCAGTCCGTTTTGCCCCGGTCTCCCCGCGCCCTGCCCCGGAAATACCTGCCAGATAAAAGAAATTGTAATGAATGCCTGCCGCATCTAATCGATGGCATTGCGCTGTGATGTCGGACGAAGCATAGCCTTTGTCCATGAAGCACAGCGCCTCGTCGTCGCCGGTTTCAAGGCCGATCGTCAGCCCGCCATATCCGAGACCGCGCAGTCTGGCAAGTTCTTCGTCGGTTTTGGGGGTAATATCCGTGATCCTTGCAAAGGATCCGATCGAATGCACAAAAGGAAGATATCGGTGGATCTGTGCAGCGATCGCAGTTAGTCTGTCGCAGGACAGGACAAACGGATTGGCGCCTGTCAAAAACACACGGCGGGGAGGCCTGCTTTTCCAGCTCCCGATTGCCTTTTGCACCTCCTGCAGATCACTTTCGATGTCTTCCGCGGGGGACAGCCTGAATGGAAATGGCAGATCATTGTACAAGGTACAGAACTTGCATTTGTGGTGCGTGCAGCCTGCTGTTACCTCCAACAGCAGGGAGTCTGCTTCGTATGGGGGTCTCCAGATGGTTCCTGTGTAGTGCATATAGATCACTCCTTTATTGATTTATAATTCATAAGGAACTGTAGGGAAATAACCGATGCAACTTGCGCAGGATATTTCTTCGAGGTGAAATTGCTAAAGCAATTGTCAAAAAACGTAGGCGTAGCGGGCTACGGCGAGGCTTTTTGATATGCATAATCGGAGAAATAGACAAGTCAAGATGCGTCAGTTATTTTTCTACAGTTCCTAAGTATACGTATGTACAAATATTTTACAAGTACTGTACTTTTTTGCAGTACCCTGACACAAATGGTACATTGATTTTGAGGGGGCGGTGTGTTATGCTGTTTGAGAAAGGAGTGGCGGCAATGAAAAAAAGTACATTGGCTGTGGAGCGCTGCAGGACAATCTCCACGATCCAAAAAATATTGGGGGGCAAATGGAAGATCGAGATCCTCTACTATATCGCATTTCAGGATATACACCGTTTTGGGGCACTGCGCAGGCAGATCGGGGAGATCACGGAGTCCAGCCTGACCAAACAGCTTCGGGAGTTGGAGGCGGACGGCTTCATTACCCGCTATGACTACAAGGAAGTACCGCCCCATGTGGAGTACGATCTCACGGAGCTGGGGAAGAGCTTCATGCCTGTCTTTGAGCACATGAAACAGTGGGGCGATGAAAATCTCGGCGGGTAGATCATTAGTGCGCTGCAAAATTGTGTCAGAATTAGTTGGGCGTGAACAGTACCCGTTCTCAAAAGGCAGGGGATCATTTTGCACAAATCAGTTGGTAATTGTGATGGAAGCGTGATAAAATAAGATAGACGGGACGACGGGCGCCTATAAGTATAGCTTCTCGAAATCTCCCTTGCACCTGCTATTGTGGCAGATTTACCGTCATATGCACACAAATTTAATCAACGTACGTGCCACGTACGCCTCATAAATTTGTGCACATCT
>CAJUQU010000272.1 GCA_910588595.1 uncultured Lachnospiraceae bacterium
CAGACATTATACCCGCCCGAATGGGCATGTTCTTACCGTAATTGCGTAGCAATTACGGTATAATATTTGCATCCGGAGGTTGTTATGAAAAAAATTGCCTTGATCATGGACGGCTGGAAGCGTTTCTTTACTTACGCATGGCCAGCCGGAATCCTGCAGAAAATACACGAAGCCAACGAGGATATAAACCTTTACATTTTCAACAGCTCCGGCGACTGGAGCTGGGACGCCAATTACAACGCAGGTGAATACAATATCTACAATCTCCCCGACTTCAATGATTTCGACGGTATCATTATTGACCCGAACAATATCCGTTATCCTGAGATCGTCAGAACTACCAAAAAGCCTGCCATTTCTATATCAAACAAGCTTCTGGGATTCTACTATGTAGGGATTGATAACCGCAAGTCAATGATCACTATTATGGAACACCTGTATTCCACACACGGCTGCAGGCGTTTCTGGTTCATTATGGGGCCAAAGAGCAACTACGAGAACAATATCCGCACTGATGCTTTGAAGGAATTTATGCAGAGCCATCAGCTCGTGTACAAAGAGAGTGATTTCTACTTCGAATCCTATGAGTATACTTGTGGATATAGGGGCTTTACTTACTTGGTGAGCAGACTTGGCGAAGGCGAAAAACTACCAGATGCGATCGTGTGTGCCAGCGACAATATAGCTGTCGGTGTTATGGAAGCTGCCGGAAAAATGGGGTACAGGATTCCCGAAGCTTTTTGCGTGACAGGATTTGACAATTTTGGACACGACCACGGCGATAACGCCATACGGATCATCGCGGCGACAATTTTGCAATACTGTGGAAAAAATGACATTCCTGTCAGAAACGGCGGCGACGAATTTATCATCGTCCGCGAGAATATGACCTCCGCTTCCTACGAGGAAATGATCCGGAATATGCGGAATACTGTTGCCAAAAAATCCAGACAGCTCCAGCTCCCATTTGACCTGACCTTCAGTGTCGGATCGGTGTGCACAGACATGACTTCTGACATGACTCTAGATGATTACATCCGCATTGCCGACGAGACGATGTACGAAGAAAAAACACGCAAAAAA
Source organism: uncultured Lachnospiraceae bacterium (assembly GCA_910588595.1). Lineage (GTDB taxonomy): Bacteria > Bacillota > Clostridia > Lachnospirales > Lachnospiraceae > COE1. Next base: position 1,084 of record CAJUQU010000272.1, read on the forward strand.
GCTAACAGAGTGTAACGCCCTGTTAGCTTTTTTGATCCTGCTCCTGTTATGCTATACTGTCATCCCATTATTCTTCCATTTCAGATACGCATTGATGAATCCGTCAAGCGCGCCGTCCATGACCGCGTCCGCATTGCCTGACTCAAAGTTCGTCCTGTGGTCCTTCACCATAGTATAAGGCTGCATGACATAGGACCGGATCTGGCTGCCCCAGCCGATCTCCTTCACCTCGCCTCGTATGTCAGACAGTTTTTCGGCGTTCGCCTCCTGTTTTAGCATGAAAAGCTTTGCCTTGAGCATCTGCATCGCCTTATCTTTATTCTGAAACTGCGAGCGCTCATTCTGGCACTGTACGACCGTGCCTGTCGGAATGTGGGTGATGCGGATCGCAGAGGATGTCTTGTTGATATGCTGACCGCCCGCACCGCTGCTTCGGTAGGTGTCGATCCGCAGATCGTCCTCATTGATCTCCACATCCAGGTCTTCCTCGATCTCCGGCATTACGTCAAGAGATACAAATGATGTCTGACGCTTCCCCTGGGCGTTAAAAGGCGAGATGCGCACAAGTCTGTGCACGCCTTTCTCCGACTTGAGATACCCATAGGCGTTCTCACCGTTCACCTGAAAGGTGACGGACTTGATCCCTGCCTCGTCCCCGTCAAGATAGTCAAGCACCTCGATGGAAAAGCCTTTTCGCTCTGCCCATCTGGTGTACATGCGGTAGAGCATTCCTGCCCAGTCACAGCTCTCCGTGCCGCCTGCCCCCGCATTTAACTTTAAGATCGCATTGCACTTGTCATACTCTTCCGACAAGAGCGTGCTGATGCGCAGTGCCTCGAACGTCTCGATAAAGCTGTCCAGCTCTCCGCGGATTTCCGGTATCATCTCCGCGTCCTGTGCCTCATATCCCATCTCGATCAGCGTCTCGATGTCCTCGTACTGCGACTTAAGCCCGTTACACTGTTCGACTGTATCTTTGAGCTGCTTCAATTCCTTCATCTGTTTGTTGGAACGGTCTGGATCATCCCAAAATCCGGGTGCCTCCATCTCTCGCTCTAACTCTTCGATCCGCCTCTCCTTATTAGCGAGGTCAAAGTGAATCCCTCACTTCCGCTAATGGACTTTCGTAGGTCTGTAACTCCTGTTTCATCTGGTCGAGTTCTACCATAGCGTTCACCACCTTTTTATTATATGATTCTTATGAAAGCTCCACACTGTCGCGACTTCGTTTTATGCTTTCCGTCCGCAGCACTGCTTATACTTCTTGCCGCTTCCGCACGGACATGGATCGTTCGGATATACCTTTGCCTCCACGCGCATCTTCGGTCCCTTCTGCAGCGTGTCATCCTTGTTTGTGCCTGTGACCTTCGCCACTTCCTCGCGCTCGATCTTCTGCTCCACCTTCACATGCAGGAGCATACGCACGGTGTCCTGCTTGATGTTGGCCGTCATGTCATCGAACATCTCATAACCGTTCATTTTATATTCTACAAGCGGATCTCTCTGACCGTACGCCTGCAGACCTACACCCTGCCGCAGCTGATCCATGTCATCGATGTGATCCATCCACTTGCGGTCGATCACTTTCAGCAGAATGACACGCTCGATCTCACGAATGTTCTCCGCCTCGGGGAACTCCGCCTCCTTGCTCTCATAGAGCCTGACTGCCTCCTCCTTCAGCTGATGCTTCAATCCGTTCTTCGTCTTCTTGGAAACACGGTCGAGCACTACCGGGTGCAGCGGCACGATCGGGAGCAGCAGTGTGTTCAGCTCCTTCAGATCCCACTCTTCCGGCTCGAGATCGTCATTGATCGCCGTATCTACTGAACTCTCGACGATATCCGTTATCATCTTGTAGATCGTGTCCCGCATACTCTCACCGTCCAGAACACGGCGGCGCTCCTCATAGATGATCTCGCGCTGTTCATTCATGACCTGGTCGTACTCTAAGAGATTCTTTCTGATACCAAAGTTGTTGTTCTCAATCTTCTTCTGCGCATTCTCGATCGCACTTGTGAGCATCTTGTGCTCGATCTCCTGCCCCTCGGGAATACCCAGTGTATTGAACATATTGATCAGACGCTCAGAGCCGAACAGACGCATGAGGTCATCCTCCAGAGAGATATAAAACCGCGATATACCAGGATCTCCCTGACGTCCTGAACGCCCCCGCAGCTGATTGTCAATACGCCGAGACTCATGACGCTCTGTACCAATGATCATGAGTCCCCCCGCTGCCCTCGCCTCCTCGTCAAGTTTGATATCCGTACCGCGCCCTGCCATGTTCGTCGCGATCGTGACTGCGCCGTGCTGGCCTGCATCTGCGACGATCTCCGCCTCGAGCTCGTGGAACTTTGCATTTAACACCTTGTGCTGGATGCCACGCCGCGTGAACATCTTGCTCAGCTCCTCGCTCGCCTCGATCGTGATCGTGCCGACAAGCACCGGCTGACCTGTGGCGTGCGCCTGCTCAACGGTGTCTACGATCGCCTTGAGCTTCTCTTTCCTGGTCTTATATACGCAGTCCTGCTTATCCTCACGCACCACTGGACGGTTTGTAGGCACGACGACAACGTCCATGCCGTAGATATCGCGGAACTCCTTCTCCTCGGTGAGCGCCGTACCGGTCATACCGCACTTTTTGTCAAACTTGTTAAAGAAATTCTGGAATGTGATCGTGGCAAGTGTCTTGCTCTCACGCTTTACTTTGACATGTTCTTTCGCTTCGATCGCCTGGTGCAGACCATCGGAATAGCGGCGTCCCGGCATGATTCGTCCTGTAAATTCATCGACGATCAACACCTCATCGTCCTTCACTACATAGTCCTGATCGCGGAACATCAGATTGTGCGCACGAAGTGCTAATATGATATTGTGCTGTATCTCAAGGTTTTCGGGATCAGCGAGGTTCTCGATCTGAAAGAACTTTTCCACACGCTCCACGCCCGCGGCGGTGAGGTTTACAACCTTGTCCTTCTCATTGACGATAAAATCCCCTGTCTCCTCCTGTTCCGTGCCCATGACATAGTCCATCTTGGTCATCTCCGGAACGTCCTCGCCTCGCTGCATCTGTCTTGCCAGGATATCGCAAACCTCATAGAGCTTTGTGGATTTGCTGCTCTGTCCTGATATGATCAGCGGCGTCCTCGCCTCGTCGATCAGAACGGAGTCCACCTCGTCAACGATGGCATAGTGCAGCTCCCGCAGGACAAGCTGTTCCTTGTAGAGCACCATGTTATCTCTCAGATAATCAAAACCAAGCTCATTGTTGGTCACATAGGTGATGTCACAGCTGTACGCCTCACGACGCTCGTCGGGCTTCATGTCATTGAGCACGACGCCCACTTTCAGTCCCAGAAACTCATGTACCTGTCCCATCCACTCGGCATCTCGCTTTGCCAGATAATCATTGACAGTGACGACATGTACGCCTTTTCCTTCCAGGGCATTCAGATATGCCGGGAGGAGCGCTGTCTGCGTCTTACCTTCACCGGTCCTCATCTCCGCGATGCGCCCTTGGTGCAGCACAATACCGCCGATCAGCTGTACCCTGTAATGTTCCTGGTTTAGTACACGCTTTGCGCCCTCTCGAACGACTGCATACGCCTCTGGCAGAATGTCATCAAGGCTCGTGCCCTCCGCCACTCTCCGCTTGAACTCCGCAGTCTTGCCCCGAAGTTCCTCGTCAGTCAGCTTCCCCATCTCATCTCGATAGCTCTCGATCTTTTTTACGATGGGTTCGATCCTTCTCAGTTCGCGGTCGCTGTGTGTACCGAATACTTTTTCTATAATACTCATATACGGCTCCAATCTCCATAATCTTCACCTGACCAGACTGCCCTCCTCATCGACCGCAGGAAAACGCATGGCAGGCATCGTTACAAATAACCTTTCCGCAGTGTTTATTGATTAACATAAAATTACCACTGCACAAACCAATGACTATTGTAGCAGATAATATGCTATAATTCAATGAATTTTAAATGAACTTTTTTACTTTCGTGCGAAAAGGACTGCTCTGCACATTCTGATCACCCGTCTGGTCATATATTCCCCACGCAGCAGTCGAAGCAATATCACATCATAATGCCTGGCATCACAAAAATATCCGAGCTCCTGGACTCCTTCCAGTTTGTAACCAGCCTTTTTGAGGAAATGCAACGCTCTAGAGCGTGTTTGAAAAATGCTCTAGTACTCAATCCGGAGATAGAACAGCTCGGAATACTTAACGACAAGTATTCCGAGCTGTCAATGAAATGATCAGAATGACTAACTCTGATTCTCTCTAGTACCAGCCATGATCACAACAACCTCGCATATTTCAATGCCATGCTCAAACAGTTTATCTCTGCTCTTGTGTCCAATCTTCGACTGCCAAGCCAGTCACACGGCTAAATTCTCCTGTGTTGTTCGTCACAAGAATAAGTCCGCTTGACCTGGCATGCCCCGCTATCAATGTGTCCATCGGACCAATCGGTGTTCCTTTCTTTTCAAGTTCTGCC
>CAJUQU010000273.1:0-569 GCA_910588595.1 uncultured Lachnospiraceae bacterium
ATCTCAATGGTCCAGGCGCTTGGCGCATCTTATGCAGAGCTTGCAGAGATGGTAAAAGGCTGGCTTGAGGATGAGGGGGGAACAATGATCCCTCTGTTAAAGAAAGACTTTGATCCAAAAGGAAAGAAGGAAATGGTGCGGCGCTTACAGCTTATTGTAAAGAACGCGGGAGCTGCTGAGAATGATTTTTACATAAAAATGCTGGAAACCGCGACAGGAGAAGTGCGTTCGATGTTAATTGAGGCATTGCGGTATGAGCCGTCAAACACAGAGCTGTTAATTGACTTGCAAAAGACAGAAAAAGGCAAAAACAAGCAGCTTGTACTGAATATGCTCGCCATGATAGAAGATGAGCGTTGCTATGAACTTTTTCATGGGCTGACAGCAAAGATGCAGCTATCCCAAGTCTGTGAGATATTGTATCCGTCGACGACGGAATGTGCGTCACGAGTGACTGTCGAACTGTGTGACAGGCAGTTTGCGGGTATCCTCGCATTGCCAGAGATAGAACGGGCTTGCGCAGAAGCAGATAAATTGATGAGCGCATTTTGTCTGATGGTAAGGGCACT
>CAJUQU010000273.1:579-2801 GCA_910588595.1 uncultured Lachnospiraceae bacterium
GTCGGGAAGCGCGGCGATGCGGTCTGTGAATGTTATCGCAAACTGCTGCTGCACATGGATGTTCTCGAGCAGACTGGCAGAAGAAAACCCATGATAGACATTCTGGTATTTCCACAGGAGATGACGCGAGCGTCAGAATGGTTCTGGGGGAACATGAGGCTGGATAGTTTGGGAAACTATAAGTTTCCAGTACGCAGCAGGGAACTTACGTGGGAGGTTGTGATCGGCAGCCTGATGGCACAGTCGCTTATCGTTTATCCGGATCCAGGTCTTATGGAAATGGTCATGGAGTTGTACGAAAAGGATAAAAATATCAATTTCCTAGCGGCGGCAGTAGTTGTCAAAATACTTGGCGAGGAGGACTGCGTAAGCTGGCTTGATGCTAACGCGGCAGATCAGGCAGCACTGGACGAAGCAGAGCGTGCATTGGTTTGTTTTTCGTGGAACAGAAAGATCAAAAGTTATGTGGTGGATATGGAATATCAAAACATACGGGGTGACAGCCGCGGGACGATCTTTCGAAAAGTACGGATTTCTCACGCGAAGGAAATAGCGGGCTGGATGCAGCAACATCGCGGACCGGCGACAGATGCGATCATAAACCGATGGATCGACACGACAGATACAGCTGAGTGTGAGAAGTATGGAAGATATTTTTATGAGAGGGCATCAGCGATCGTGGACAATGAAGAGTATCTGCTTTATATGAGAAACTGTGGCTGGAAACAATGCAAAGGATTGGGAACAGATTATGCCAAAATAAAGATCCGCAGTGATGGTCTGCAGAAGCTCAACAATTATCTGCATAACCTGCCCGGAGATGAACAGACGCTCCTGGAAGAAACAGGCGCAGTGGCAGACATGGTCAGATCAGGAGAGGTGGAGCTCAGGGTGTTAGATACACCGAAAAGTATCGAAATATGGGCATCCCATCTCAGGGATCTGTCGGTGTACAATGCCTTGCGGGATAGATAATAGCGGAGGAAGCAAAGTGAATATATTGAGTATCGTTGGGCAGATAAAGAACAGTGTGCAGCAATGCTTTAGGGCAGGGTTGCAAAGGTATGAGTTGGAATGGTAGATTTAGGAGGTTTTAGCGTATGAATACAGAACCGATTTATGAATTGCGCGAGCGTCTTCGGGCGGCTGCTATGGCAGGTACAAGTCTCTTGTCCGAGGATTTTCGATTGAAGCGCGCGTATGAGGCGTTTAAGCCGCTCGAGTCGGCGTCACCGGTCTTTGCCAAGGCAGGGCAGCTGACGGCGAAGCTGACGGAGCCGGACTGCCAGGATCCGCAGGGAGCACTGCTTGATGCGATCACGCTGGTGGACGCAGTCATATGTACACTCGGTGCGGTGAATGTGGCTGGGGAAGTCGAGAATGCCGGGGAGATGGATGCGAATGGAAACGCGGGCAGCCTGATCGTCAACGCGCCGTACTCCACATTGAAGACGCTGCTGGAAGCGCTGACGACATCGGGCAACGGGCATTACGGAACGGTGTGCGACATGCATGAATATCACCCTGAGCTCTTTCAGGATTACCGTGTAAAGCACACATTGGTACAGGCACTGGGCGCCGCCTACTCCGAGCTTGCGGACAGAGTGGAGCAGTGGATGATCGAGGACGGTGACAAGACGATCCTGCCAGCACTGTATAAAAATTTTGATCCCAGGGGCAAGAAGGAGATGGTGCGCCGCGTGCGCGTGATCGGCTCGCTTGCCGGGGCGGAGGCAAATGATTTCTATGTCAGGATGCTTGCGGATGCGCAGAAAGAGGTGCGGACGGAGCTGATCAGGGCACTGGGCTATGATCAGAGCAATGTCTCCCTGCTTTTTGACCTGACCAGGACGGAGAAGGGCAAGAACAAGGATAAAGTCTATGAGATGCTCGCGGCGATACCGGATGGGAACGTGACAGATTTTTATGAGGAGCTCGCGAGGAAAAAGCCGGACAGCGCCCTGAAATACCTGAGGAATTCGACAACGGAGTGGTCAGCGGAGCTGGTGGCTGATATCTTTGACAGGACGGTTGAAAAATTTGACACGGCAGGAAGTGCCTCGGACAAGGAAAAACAGGAACTGTCAGGCAGACTGCAAGGCATTGCGCGGGCTCTCTTTGGAAAAGGGGGCGCACGGATCTGCGGATGCTACCGAAAACTGCTCGCACAAAAAGAAAAGCTCAACGCCCTGCTCAGGGAGACGTGGAAGGAACCTAAGAAT
>CAJUQU010000273.1:2811-5580 GCA_910588595.1 uncultured Lachnospiraceae bacterium
GAGAAGGACGTGCTGCAATATGGCGCGCTGACGCCGCTGCGGTTTGGGTACAAGACAAAGGGCGCGGATATCGAGGCTGCACTTGGCAAATTCCTGCATCATTCGATCATAGTCAACCCGGATCCGGACCTGCAGGCACTTGCCATGGAATTGTATCAGAATGGAAATTCCGGGAAAACAAACATAAACTTCCTGTCGGCGGCAGCGACCGTAAAAATTTCTGAGGGCGGGGACTGTGCGGACTGGCTTGAGGAGCAGATCACGGAGAAAGTGCTGCTCGTCCCCAAGCGCTCCAAAGAGCGTTTGATGGCAGTCATAGAGGCGGCGAACTATATTTTGTGGGATAGAAAAGAGAACAGGTATCATTTTTATGCTTCCTATGTGGACGGCGATTCGGAGGATCTGCGCATGGCAGGCTGGAACGGGGTGATCTACGAAGATTTTTATTATGCGGATCACAGCAGTGTCCGCCGGCGCATCGAACTGCCGCATGCAGGAGAGCTGATCCGCTGGCTGATCAGACAGGAAACCTCACAGCAGCATGAAAAGGTATTAGCGCAGCTGGTGCCGTCAAACGATGAGGCGCTGTGCAGGGAAGTCGGTGAATATTTTTATCACAGGATAACGGATGCTTCGATAAACGACAGGAACCGGCTCGTTTACTATCTGAAACAGTGCGGCTGGAAAGACTGCAAGGGGCTGGGCGTAAATGTTGTAAAAAACGATCCGGGTATTACAGTGTGGAACCTTTATGGCTGGCTGATAAACCTGCCTGGCAGTAAAGAGGCGATCATGGAGGAGATGCGTACAGTCCGCCGCATGATCAGGAACGGAGAACTGAAGGTGAAAAAATTGAACACGGAAGAGCTGGAAGGCTATATGGACAGATGGTATATGGCATAGCAGGCGCAAGGCGGCTATTTTGAAAATTGGAGGGAAATATGAGCGAAGAATTATTGAGACTGCCGGCGGAGCAGTTGTTTCAGAACGAGATCGATGCGTTGATCGCGGCGGAGAAGAATCCGATCCCGTCAGGGTGGCGCATGTCGCCGCAGTCTGTCAAGACGTATATCTGCGGCGGTAAGGCTGGCAAGACGAAGATCACACCCAAATACATAGGGCATGAGCGGCTTGTGGAGATCGCGATATCGACACTTGTCACAGACAGGGCGCTGCTGCTGATCGGGGAGCCGGGAACCGCAAAAAGCTGGCTTTCCGAGCATCTGACAGCGGCTATTAACGGAGATTCCACCAAGGTGATACAGGGGACTGCAGGAACGACGGAGGAACAGATCAAGTACTCGTGGAATTACGCGATGCTGATCGCGCAGGGACCGTCGCACGCGGCGATGCTCAAGAGCCCGGTTTTCAACGCGATGGAGACGGGGACGATCGCGCGTGTCGAGGAGATCTCGCGCTGTGCGTCGGAGGTTCAGGACGCGCTGATCTCCATTTTGTCAGAAAAGAGGATCTCTGTCCCGGAACTTGCGGTCGAAGTGGCGGCAAAGAAGGGCTTTTCGGTGATCGCGACAGCGAACACGAGGGATAAGGGCGTCAACGAGATGTCCGCCGCGCTGAAACGCCGCTTCAACATCGTGGTGCTGCCCGCGCCTGCAGATCTGGACTCCGAGATGGAGATCGTGAGAACACGGGTGACACAGCTGTCAGGAAATCTGGATCTGAATGCGAAGCAGCCCACAGACGAGGTGATCGAGAAAGTGTGCACGATATTCAGGGAGCTTCGCCGCGGGGAGACGCTCGACCGCTCGCAGAAGGTGAAGGGGACGTCGGGCGTGCTCTCCACAGCGGAGGCGATATCGCTGCTGTGCAACAGCATGGCGCTGGCAGGCAGTTTTGGAAACTGCACGATCACAAACGAGGATCTGGCGGCGGCTCTGCAGGGAGCCGTGATCAAGGACGAGGACAAGGATCAGGTGGCATGGAAAGAGTATCTGGAAAATGTCATGAAGAAGCGCGGTTCCGAGTGGCTGGGACTGTACAAGGCGTGCAGGAAACTTGAATGAAAGTGCAGAAAGCCGCAAAGAACAGAATCGTTGTATGTGCCGCCGGTTTTGCCGTGATCCTGACTGCCGCTTTTCTCATCGTCAGATTTTGTGCGCCGGGAAAGGAGCCGGTCGAAGTGAAAACGGATCAGGATGCCAGGGATGTGTACCAGATCGCGGTACTGGAGGATCTCGAAGGTTTTATCAGGAAAGTGAGAGATGGGGAGACAGATCTCGACGCGCAGCTCACAGCGGATATTTTTCTGAATGATCCATCTGATCATGAGAACTGGGGACAGACACCACCAGCGTACCAGTGTCCTATGATACCGGAGTATAGTGGGACTTTTGACGGAAACGGTTACGCGCTGATCGGCTATTACTCTGCGTACCACCCTGTTTTTGAAGCGGTAACGGAGGGAGGGTGTATTCGGGATCTCAACATCCGTCTGTCATACTTTTCGGTCTCATATGAAAACAGGGATATCCCGGATCAGGAGAGTGACGCGGATGACGAGGCGGGCATCCATGTAGCGGCGGGCTTATGTGGATTTAATTACGGAAAGATCGAGAACTGTGCTGTCGAGGGAACCGTGCTTGGCGACGGGATGGCGGCGGGCATCGTGGCTTATAATGGAGGGCTTGTGAAGGACTGCTCATTCTCGGGAACGGTCGAGGGCGGAAGATGTATGCTGCGCCCGGAAGAGTCGTTTGACATCGACCGCCCCAGATGGCATGCCGGAGGTATCGTTATAAACAATTACAA
>CAJUQU010000274.1 GCA_910588595.1 uncultured Lachnospiraceae bacterium
TCAGAAATCAGAATCGTGAACCGCCTGTTTCGCACCATTGCGTCGTTAAAATTTCAGGATGATTCCATTTTTTATCACTGATACGACCCATGCAGCTCACAACGCTAATTTCTGTCTGGATTGAATACCGACACTGGTACAAACCTATCAAATTTCATTACGAATATATTACCATGACTTAGATAAAATATCCACTAGAATTTTTATCGTTTCCTTTTAGATTTCTTAGCTATCTGCCTCCCTGTCCCGTAATCCAAAAGATCCTCTTTGCCATAGCTGCCCTATATCAAATGTGTTCAAATCCCCTTTTCAAAATCAATACAACTTATCATAGAGTTCTTTAAATTCCTTTTGTGACAGTTCCAGCACCGATTCATTATAATAAGGCACACCATCTTTGATCCCAAAATCAACAACTACTGGACCATCCATATAATAAGCCTTGTGTGCGTAATCAACTGGTTCAGCCTGCCATATATAATCCACTAATGCCCTGGCTGCTTTTCGGGACAATTCGTTCTGTTTACCACCGACTGCAAGACCGGAACCTGCACAATAAATTTCCAGATAAACTGTTTCCCCATCTTCTGATACTGCTGAAATGCAATAAGAAAATAGATTTTCCAGATTTTCTGTCTCATAGACCGGCTTACCAAACAATGCTTTTATTCTACCATAAGCTGATGTAAATTTCTGATCATAATCCTTAAATCCATCAAGAATACTACATATTTTACTGCTCATTACTAATTTTCCCGAATTTTCCACTGATTGAAATGTATATGACATGTTTTTTCTCCTTTTTTATGATACAAACACTATTTCCCCATACAGAACTTTGAAAAAATCTCATTCACGAGATCCTCCCCAACCTCCTCCCCTATAATCCTTCCAAGCGAGGCATAGGCACTCATCAAATCAATCGAATAAAAATCTTCCGGCATCTGGTCAGCTAAACTATGCAGTACCATCTCCATACTCTCATATGCCTCCCTCAACGCTTCTTTATGCCGCTGATTTGTGATATATATTTGATCATTGACCGCAATCTCACCACCAAAAAACAAACGCTTTATCACATTCTCAAATTCGTCGATGCCTGTATTCTCTTTTGTGGAGGTTTTTATAACTGACACGTGTGTCAGTTTTTTTATGATCCTGTCTTCACTGACAACCTGCTCCAGATCCGATTTATTTAGAAGCACGATCACTTTCTTATCTGTGATCATCTCCATGATCTCTTCATCATTCTCATCAAGCGCACACGATGCATCCACAACATAGATGACCAGATCAGCATCCTCCGCATATTTCCTTGCTTTCTCAACGCCGATCTTCTCGACCTCATCTTCCGTATTTCTTATCCCGGCAGTATCGATGATATTCAGTCCCACACCATTCAATCTGATAGATTCCTCCAACACATCTCTCGTTGTGCCGGCGACACTTGTCACGATCGCTTTCTCTTCACCGACAAGCAGATTTAACAGAGATGATTTTCCAACATTTGGTTTGCCGACGATCACAGTATTGATCCCATCCTTTAGCATCTTTCCGTTATCGGCACTGTCGATCAGTTTTTTCAACTCGCCATGGATCCTTGTCGCTCTCACCTCCAGTTTTTCAAGATATCCTTCCAGGCTGATGTGCTCTGGATCATCGAGCGCCGACTCGATAAACGCGATCTCATACAAGATATCTTCACGCAGGGAATGCACTTTATCTGACACTGCACCTTTTAACTGCTTCACAGAAGATCTCAGGGCAAACTCATTCTTAGAATGAATGATATCCATGACCGCCTCTGCCTTTGACAGATCGATCCTTCCATTTAAAAATGCCCTTTTTGTAAACTCCCCCGGCTCTGCAATCCTGCACCCATTTTTAATGATCACTTCCAATATCTGATCCATCACAAGGATTCCGCCATGACAATCTATCTCAACGATATTCTCTTTTGTGTAAGTGTTGGGAGCACGCATCACTGCTACCATCACCTCATCAACCAACTCGTCACTATCATAAATAAACCCATAATGAATTGTATGGCTCTTGACATCAACAAGCCGTTTTTTATCATTTTTTGAACGATATACCCTGTCTGCGATCTCGATCGCCTCATCGCCGCTGATCCTGACTATACCAATTCCCGAATCGCCGACTGCTGTAGCAATCGCTGCAATGGTATCTGTTTTCATTACACGGTCCCTCCTTTTTTCATAATAGACTCTCGGAGTCTCTTTACGCCTGATATTGTGAGAAGATTTTTTGTCAGATGTGCACAAATTTATGAGGCGTACGTGGCACGTACGTTGATTAAATTTGTGTACATATGACGGTAAATCTGCCACAATAGCAGGTGCAGGGGAGATTCCGAGAGGCTATCATATATAACATCTGATCGAACAGGGAACAGATATATTAAACGCTACTCGCCACGCCGGGCACCCGTCAGCCTTTGCTGGCATTCTTCCAAAACGAGTGCACGACTGCAAAAAAATAAACCTTGATATCATCAAGGTTCATTTTATCATAATCTATTGCTCTTATTCAACTGTTTCTGCGCTGCTTTCTGCGTTATCCTGGTCGTAATTCTTATTTCCGTCCCGATTGTATTCTTTACCGGCTCTATTGTATCCCTTATTATAATTCTTATTGTATCCTCTGCTTCCCCGATACCCTCTATTGTCATTGTAATTGCCGTCTCTCTTTGGGGTAACGACCACACGCCGGAAAGGTTCATCGCCTTCACTGTGCGTCGTTACGTATCTGTCGTTCTGCAGTGCAGAGTGAATGATCCTTCTCTCATAAGGATTCATGGGCTCAAGGGATACAGGTCTTCTGGTCCTCTTTACTTTATACGCGATATTCTTAGCCAGATTTTCCAGTGTTTCCCTGCGTCGCTGCCTGTAATTCTCTGTGTCAACCTTTACTCTGATATATTCACTTGTTCCCTTGTTGACAACAAGCGAGATCAGATACTGCAGTGAATCCAGAGTCTGCCCTCTCTTGCCGATCAGCACACCCATCTCATCGCCGCTGAGTTCCACTTCAAGAGATTTCAAGGAATCATTATATTTTGCAGAAATATCCACTTTGATGCCCATAGCAGCAAACACATCAGCCAGAAATTGCTTGGACACACCCTCAACATCGATATCCACGCTATTCGAAACTGCTTCCGCAACACTCGATATGACCGGATCATCGGTAATCTTCACAGGTTCGATCACTTCCTCATGTAGCTCTTCCTTAACCCTTGCCCTGATGACTGCTGGTCTAACTCCCATTCCAAGGAAACCAGCCTTTCCCTCATCAATTACCTCATAATCAAGCTTATCACTTGGTATTGAAAAATGTCTACATGCCTCAGTAATGGCATCATTCTTTGTTTTACCTTTAAACTCCATGTATTCCATTTCATTTTCCCCCATAAAATAAAAACATAATCGAATTAACTCTTTTCATTATACTGTTTTACCATATTCGCTTTCGCAGCAAGACTTCCTGCCTTCGCATTCCTGTTATAGTACTCTGTAGCTTTTCTGATATCCTCTGCCTTTTCCTCATCAGTCTTTACAGGACGTTTTGAAGCAGTATTTTGATAGGAAGCCTTTGAGGAGATGTTTTTCGTATTTGTGCGGGCAGCCGCCTGAAGCTTTGCCGGATCGATTCCCTGTTTCTTTAATTTCTCTTTATACTTCTCTACATTCTTCTCAATCTCTGCATCAATATCCATCTTGTCAATATGCTTGTTGATCGCAACCTGCTGGATGCTCCTCACCACTGCACCGATCACCCAGTACAGACCCATACCGGCAGGCAGTGTGAGACAGAACCACGCCGACATTACCGGCATCAGCGTATTCATCATTTTCATGGACTGCTGCATCGCCTCCGCAGTATCGTTGGAAGGCTGCTGTTTTTTCTGTTTATCATTGTTCGTTGCCGGCTGCGGCATTAACTTGTAGTTCAGCCACTGTGTGACAGCAGCAAGAACAGGGATTGCGATCGCACCTGCAAGCAGCAGATAATTTCCCGCCGCAAAAGCCGTCTTCATCGTGTCCATCGGAGAATTACCGATGTTGAGTCCCAGAAAATTGTTGTATATATCGATCAAACCCTTCTCGGAACCGTTAGTCAATATCAGACTGCCATTGTAAGTCAGATCTGCCAGACCAAATTTCTCGGAGAGTGCAGTCATATCAAGTGTAGACGTCTTATTCAGTGTGTCGATGATCGCGTTTCTCGTATTGCCTGCTATATCAAAATTTTTTGAAAAAAATGCTGCGGAAGACAATGCCCTGACTTCCTCCACACCGTTTGGCGCCAGCATGATCTTGTCTGCAAGGACACCAAATGCCTCACCGATCTTGGTCACATACGCCGGCATTGCATAGATGACGCGATAGAGCGCAAACAAGATCGGCATCTGGATCAAGAGCTGGACACAGCTTCCCGAAGGGGATACACCATATTTTGCATAGACCGCCTTGGTCTCCTGGTTCATGGCAAGCATGGACGCCTGATCCTGTTTCCCTTTATACTTAGCCTGTATTGCCTGTATCTCAGGATTCATCCTGACCTGCAGCTTTGAAAACTTCTGCTGTTTGATGGTAAGCGGCATCAAAAGCAGATAGATCACAATTGTAAATAGAATAATAGATAAACCGATATTTGGAATGCCAATCAAATTCAGAAACTCGAAAATGCCATTCATGATTAAGCCTAAAAGCTTAACAATGTACTTAAATATCGGAGTTGAATTTTGCGTTAACAGCATAAAATCCATTTTACTCCTCCTGATCAATTAAAACCGATAAAAGGTTTTTATTTTCTTTTTTTCTTTTTTATCATTAATAATAGAAGGAACGGGGTCATACCCTCCCTTTGAAAAAGGATTGCAACGGAGAATCCTCCATGCGCAGAGCATCCCGCCCCTCAAAGCACCATACTGTCTGACCGCTTCAAGTCCATACTGGGAACACGAGGGAAAATACGGACACTTTGTGGTTTTTAACGGTGAAAGATATTTTTGATAGAATAAAATAAGCCATACAAAAAGCTTTTTCATGAAAACACCTGCTTCTGATTCATATCAATACATTTTTATGGAGCCTTGCTACATGGAGCAATGCACTCTCGATCTCCTTAAATTTGATATCTTTTGCATTGACCCTCGCTACGACTACAATGTCTAGACCACTTTGAAACATACCCTCATTCAACCGGTAACTTTCCCTGATCAATCTGGTGACATGATGCCTGACAACACTGTTCCCTACTTTTTTGCTAACTGAAATCCCAAGTCTGTTCTTATCTAATCCATTTTCTAACACATACATCACTAAATATCTGTTGGCATAACTTCTCCTGCCGCCATAAACATTCTTAAAATCCCTGTTGCTCTTTAACGATTCCGAAAATTTCATAATATACCTATAATAATGTGCAGTCGAATAGAGGAATATAATCCCCTACCCGCACCGGACACCCGTCAGTTCCTGATGTCATTTTCCTATGAGTGTCCATTTGCATACCCGCATCCAATGGCACAGGCA
>CAJUQU010000275.1 GCA_910588595.1 uncultured Lachnospiraceae bacterium
GGGCTGTCGATCGACAACAAACAGTACCCGGCGTGCCCGGTTCCGCCAAGGGATGTGCAGGCGGATATCTCGGTCATGGTGATGAAGGGACAGGGCGGCTATGAGATCACGCTGGATTACCGCACGGATCTCTACCGTGCAGAGACCGCGCGCGGATTGCAGAGAATGTTCGTGCAGGTGCTGAGCGGAATGCTGACCTGCGCCACGCTGAGAGAAATGACACTGGTGTCAGAATCTGACCTGCGCCTGCTCGAGAGTTTTCACGGGGAGGAGCTTTGGTATGACAAGTCGAAGACGGTGGTCGATTTGTTCCGGGAGCAGGTAAAGCGGACACCGGAGAACAGGGCGGTGATCTATAAGGATCATACATACACCTACGCGCAGCTGGATGACCTGACAGACCGTCTTGCCGCATACATCGCTGGTTTTGGTATCGGCAGGGAACAGGCGGTGTCCGTGCTGATCCCGCGCTGTGAGTATATGGCGATCGCCTCGCTGGGCGTCCTGAAGGCGGGGGCTGCCTATCAGCCGCTCGATCCGACTTACCCCAGGGAGCGTCTGGCGTTCATGCTCGAGGACGCGGAAGCGCAGTTATTGATCGCGGATGAATCTCTTTTGCCGCTTGTGCCGGATTATCGCGGCTATGTCCTTCTGACAAAGGATATTCAGGATCTGCCGCAGGTGTCACAGCTGCCGCAGCCGCCGGAACCGAAGGATCTGTTTATACTGCTGTACACGTCAGGATCCACCGGACTGCCGAAGGGATGCATGCTCGAGCATAGAAATATCGTGGCATTCTGCCACTGGTATCGAACGTATTATGGCCTGCAGCCGGAGAGCTGTGTCGCGGCGTACGCAAGCTACGGTTTTGACGCACATATGATGGATCTGTACCCGGCGCTGACGACAGGCGCCTCATCCTGCATCATCGAGGAGGCGCTGCGTCTGGATCTGGACGAGCTCAACCGGTATATGGAATCGCAGAACGTCACGCACTTGTTCATGACGACACAGATCGGCAGGGCATTTGCGACCGCAATGCGCAGCCGTACATTGAAGCATCTGATCATGGGCGGTGAGGCACTCACACCGTTTGCGCCTGAGGGCAGCACGGTTTATTACAATATCTATGGACCTACAGAGTGCACCGTGAATGCCACGGTCTATGAAGTGGCGGTGCTTGAGGAGGATGTGCCGATCGGGAAGGCGATCTCCAATATCAGGCTCTATGTGCTCGATGCATTTGGCAGGCGTGTTCCGGCGGGCGTGCCGGGCGAGCTGTGCATTGCAGGTACACAGGTGTCCAGGGGCTATCTGAACCGCCCGGAGAAGACGGCGGAGGTGTATTCCGAGAATCCGTTTTGCGCGCATGACGATTACCGCAGGATGTACCATACAGGAGATATCGTGCGTTTTCTGCCGGATGGGAACATACAGTTTATCGGACGGCGCGACGGACAGGTCAAGATCAGGGGATTTCGCATCGAGCTGACAGAGGTGGAGGAAGTTATCCGCAGATTTCCGGGTATTAATGACGCGGCGGTGGCAGCGTTTGACGAGCCGGCTGGCGGAAAGTATATTGCAGCCTATGTCGTGTCGGATGAGACGGTGGACATTGCGGCGATGAACCTGTTTATCGAGGAGCGCAAGCCGCCCTACATGGTTCCGGCAGTGACGATGCAGATTGATAAGATCCCGCTGAACCAGAATCAGAAGGTAGACAAACGCGCGCTGCCCAAACCGGAGCGGAAACAGGAGGAGCTGACAGCGCCGAAGAATGCCGTACAGCAGAAAATATTTGACTGTGCGGCGGATGTGATCGGGCACAGGGAGTTTGGCATCAATACGGATCTCTACCGTGCAGGGCTGACTTCGATCGGTGCCGTGAAGTTCACGGTAACGCTGTCTGCGGCATTTGACGGGGCTGTCGTCCGCAATAAGGATCTGAAAGAAAACAATACGGTTGAAAAACTGGAGCGCTTTTTCGGGCAGGGCATCGCGAAGGAAGTGTTCGAAAAACAGGACGCTTACCCGCTGACACAGACACAGGGCGGTATCTTTGTGGAGTGCGCGGCAAACCCGAAGAGCACGATCTACAATATTCCGTTTTTGTTCCGGCTGGATGAGACAGTCGATCTGCAGCGGCTCAAAAAGGCGGTTGAGATGACGGTCGAAGCGCACCCGTACATCAAGACGACACTGCACATGGACGAAAACGGCGACATCTGGCAGAAGCGAGGCGATGAGGCACCGTTCGAGGTGGTGGTCAGGGATTTGCTTGATGAGGAAACATTGGTCAAGCCCTATGAGCTGATGGACGGAAGGCTGTTTCGCATCGAACTGTATGATACGCCGGGCGGCAAGTATCTCTTTATGGAGTTTCATCACATCATCAGTGACGGAACCTCGTGCGGTATCTTTATCAGGGATATCAACTGCGCGTATGCGGGAGAGCAGCCACAGTGCGAGTCGTTTTCCGGTTATGAGGCGGCTCTTGTGGAGCAGAAGGCGCTGCAGGGGGAGGAGTATGTGCGCGCAAAAGCATATTACGATTCCGTCTTTAAGAACTGTGACACGGAGTTCCTCCCGGCGAAGGACAATGTGAGCGGGCAAACGAGAGCCGGTGTGCAGAGTGAGGGTGAAAAGCCTGCTGTCGGCATCTATAACAGGAGTGTGCCGGCGGATCTAAAGGCGCTGCAGGAGTTCTGTGCCGAGAACCGGATTACCATGAACGCGCTGTTTACCGCGGCGTTTGGCTTTGTGACAGGGCGCTATGTCTACAAGGATGAGGCGGTGTTTACGACAATCTATAATGGAAGGAATGACTCGCGCCTGTCGTCGGCAGTCGGCATGTTTGTCAGGACGCTTCCGGTCTACTGCAATATTGACGGGGATCGGGAGATCGGGGAGTATCTGCGGGAGATCGGCACGCAGCTGGTGGACAGCATGAACGCTGACATCTATTCCTTTGCGGAGATCAGCAGGGCATATGGGATCAAGGCGGACATCATGTTTGCCTTCCAGGGCGATCAGTTCGAGTTTGCAGAGATCGCAGGAAAACCGGCTGTCATGGAGCAGCTGCGGCTTGACACGGCGAAGGCGCCGCTCTCGGTGGATGTAGCTGTGGCGGACAGTGAAGTCCGCTATCAGGTGGAGTACCGCAGTGATTTCTATGAAGAATGTACGATCGCCGGACTGATCGACAGTCTTGTCACCGTCATTGCAGAGATGCAGGAGAAGCAGTACATAAGACAGATCTGCATGGTGAGCGGTGCAGCGCGGGAAGAGCTTGACAGTTACAACGTGACAACACACCCGGTGGAGCAGACGACGGCGAATATCCTGTTTGAGCGGCAGGCGGCACGTTTTCCGGATAAGACCGCGGTGATCGCGAACGGGGAAAAACGGACGTTCTCCGAGTTGAACGCGAATGCCAACAAGATCGCAAACCGCCTGCTGGAGATGGGACTCTCGATAGAACAGATGGTTGGCGTGATGATGCCGCGGACAGTGGATGTGTACGCAGTGCGGCAGGGTATCATGAAGGCAGGCGGCGCATTTCTGCCGATCGATCCCGAGTACCCCGACGAGCGCGTCTCCTACATTCTCGAGGATTCGGGAGCAAAGTTTGTCATCATGCCGCAGCAGCTGGCTAAGGAGCGCAGTCTGTTTGCCAGGACACTGCCTGTGCAGACACTGATCCTGGAAGAACTTCTGGCGGACGGCGGCGACACGCACAACCCGCAGGTGGACATCAGACCGGAAAACCTGTGTTACTGTATCTACACCTCGGGTTCTACCGGAAAGCCGAAGGGCGTGATGATCGAGCACCGAAACCTGGTGAATTATGTGGACGACAATCCGTTCAATGTCGAGGCGCAGTCCTATGTACAGAATGCGTCTGTATCGCTCGCGTTTGCGGCGATTACGTTCGACGTCTCGATCCTGGAGGAATGCATACCGCTGTACCACGGCATCACAGTCTGCATGGCAAACGAGGAGGAGATCCACAATCCGCTCGCGCTGTCCAAGCTGATCCTGGCGCACGGGGTGAATATGCTGACCTGTACGCCATCCTATCTGATCAATGTGATCGACATGCCGGAAATGAAGGATGCGCTGTCCCGGATCAAGGTGTTCAATGTCGGTGCGGAGGCATTTCCGGATGCGCTGTATGATAAGATCATGGCACTCGGGACGGATGCCAGGGTGTTTAACGGATACGGACCGACTGAAACGACGATCGGCTGTGCATTTGAGCTGGTAACGGGCGGGGCGGTCACGATCGGAAAGCCGATGGCAAATATCCAGATGATGATGCTGGACAAGTACCGCAACCTGCTTCCGGCGGGCGTTCCGGGCGAACTGCTGATCATCGGAAACGGAGTGGGCAGAGGATATGTCGGCAAGCCGGAGATGACAGCGGACAAGTTCATCGGATTTGAGGGAAAGAAAGCGTACCGCAGCGGTGATCTCGCGCGGTGGAACCACCACGGCAGAATCGAGTTTATGGGGCGCATGGACAATCAGGTCAAGCTGCGCGGACTGCGCGTCGAGCTCGATGAGATCGAGAATGTCATCAACCGCTACCCGACAGTGAAGTCGAGCGTTGTCCTTGTGAAAGAGAAGGATTCCATCCAGTTTCTGTGCGGTTATTTTGTGGCGCAGGAGCAGATCGAGAAACAGAATCTGACCTGTTTCCTGAAGAAGTACCTGACGCCCTACATGGTTCCGAGCGTGCTGATACAGCTCCCGGAATTTCCGCTCACCAACAACGGAAAGGTGGACAAGCGGGCGCTGCCGGAGCCGGAGTATCTGACGGACGAACGGGATTATGTGGAGCCGCGCACAGAACTGCAGCGCAGGCTGTGTGACATCTTTGCGATGGCGCTCGGTGTGAAGCGGATCGGCATTGAGGATGACTTCTTTGAAAACGGCGGGACGTCGCTCTCCGCATCCAAGGTGGCGATGAAGTGCATGAGTGCAGGGATCGAGGTGGCTTACGCGGATCTGTTTACATACAAGACGCCGCTCGCGCTCGAGCAGTTTATCCTTGCGCGAAAGCACGAGAAAAAAGCGGAAGATGCAGAGCGCACAGAGAAAGCCAATGGCGGCGGAGACAGCGCGGAGGATGTCATCAAGGACATACTGAGCCGGAATACGGTAGAGCGCGTCGATGAGATCAGGACAGCCGCAATGGGGAATGTGCTATTGACGGGGGCGACTGGGTTCCTCGGTGCACATATTCTCAAGACGATGATCGAGCAGTGCGACAACCGGATCTACTGCCTGCTGCGGAAGGGGAATGCGCCGTCGCTGGAGAAACGGCTAAAGAGCATGCTGGTCTACTATTTCAGCAATCCTTATGAGGAGCTTTTCGGCGACAGGATCTTTGTCCTCGAGGGGGACATCACGGACGCGGACAGCGTGGCGGCGCTGCGGGAGTATGATTTTGAGCAGGTCATCAACTGTGCGGCGTGTGTCAAGCATTTTGCGGCGGACGATATTCTGGAACGGGTAAACTACCAGGGAGTATTGAATCTGATCAGCCT
>CAJUQU010000276.1 GCA_910588595.1 uncultured Lachnospiraceae bacterium
AAATATTGATGTAATATCTTCTCGCCTCACATGTCCAGTCCTCATCCGCATCGCGTGTTCCGAACTTTCCAAAACCATCCGCGCTGAAAAGTACTTTCTCTGTCTGTTCGTAAGTGACCATAACTTCCGGCCAATGCACCATTGGTGCCATGAAGAACTGTAATGTATGCTTTCCGATCGAAAGTGTATCGCCTTCCTTTACGGTGATCGCCTTGTCATCAGGATTAACATCAAAAAACTGCTGGAACATCTGGAAAGTCTTTGCATTTCCAACAAGTTTCATATCCGGAAAGCGCTCGATCAGCTGCATGATGCTGCCGCCGTGGTCAGGCTCCATATGTTGTATGACAAGATAGTCAACTTTTCTTGTCCCCAATGCCTCATCCAGGCTGCTCATCCACTCTGCTGTGGCACGCGGATCGACTGTATCCATCACGACAACCTGCTCATCCAATATGATATAAGAGTTGTAAGCCATACCTTTTTCCAGTTCGTACTGCCCCTCAAAAAGCGTGATCTCCCTGTCATTGACTCCAATATTTATAATATCTTCTGTAACCTTTTCCACTGTCCTTTTCTCCTCCTCCTAATATTTTCTGCCATATCTTATGTGCAAATATTATTTTACCATAAAATCCCGCATATACCAAACGATTTTTATTCTTTTCACAAAAAAACTCCTATTCAGTATGCATCAGTTCTATCAAACGCATACTGACATAAGAGTTTTATTTGTCACCACTTCATTACCTGTCAAATTCCGGGTTAAATGCATAGAAGTTGCGCGAATCAAGGTTCTCCTGCGCAATGCGGAGTGCTTCACCAAACCGCTGGAAGTGCACGATCTCCCTCGCCCGCAGGAATTTGATGGGATCGCAGACATCTGGATCCTTCACCAAACGCAGGATATTGTCGTATGTTGTCCGGGCTTTCTGTTCTGCTGCCATATCCTCCATCAGATCCGTGATCACATCACCCTTCGACTGAAATTCACAGGCGTTGAACGGAATCCCTCCTGCCGCCTGCGGCCAGAGCGCCAGTGTATGATCGACATAATATTTGTCAAAGCCGGATTCCTTGATCTCTTCCGGTGTGAGATTCCTTGTCAGCTGGTACACGATCGCACAGATCATCTCGAAATGGGCTAACTCCTCCGTTCCGATATCGGTAAGTACGCCAGTCACTGTATTGTATGGCATTGTATATCGCTGTGCAAGGTAGCGCATGGATGCCGCAAGCTCGCCGTCAGGACCTCCGTACTGGCTGATGATAACCTGCGCGATCTTTGGATTGGTCTGGGTAATTTTAACCGGATACTGTAATCTTTTTTCATAATTCCACATTAGTTATAGCCTCCTTCCCATGGCCAATCCTGCGTGGCCCATTTCCATTCCCTGCTGTCCATGTCAACGATACTGAGCACAAGCGGACCATACTTTTCCGTGTAGTCCTTCACAAGCTTGTTCTTCAGTGCATTGTACTGCCTGAAATTCTCCATTCCCTGCTGATCGTATGGATGGGTATCGAGGTAGAGGTTCAGCTCCTTCAATGCAAAATCAACTTTACTGATCTCAAGCAGGAGCTTCTGGCGTTCTGAGTCCATACATGGTTTGCATCCGATATTCATCCCTTCACTCCCCTTCCCAAAAATGGTTTGTTGAGTTCAGGAAAGATCGTGCCTGTCTTAAACGCCTCATCAAGATTTTCGTACATATTACAATTTCTCTGCCACGGTACGTATGCCATCGCTACCGGAAACTGTTCCGTATATGGCATCTGTGGTTTCCATTCCTGCATATCCGCACTGCTCCTTGTTGTTTTTGAATAGTTACTATCATAATATGTCGGATTTGCGAAAATGCTACTCTTCTACCACTTTCCGAAACGGCTTGGCAAACAGGAAAACACCAAAGATCAAGCCGTTCATCACCAGTCCAACAAGAAACTCCCCCCATGTGATCGTCTGGTTTTCCAGCACACTGGAAGTATAGTTGTTGGAAATAATGGGAACCAGATTATTGTTCATAAAATGCAACACTACCGGAACCCAGATATTGTTCGTTTTCATATAGGCATACGCAAAAAAGATACCAAGCGTAATGCAAGTGACCTGTTGTGACAGGACCATCAGGAGCTGGCTGTCCTGCGTGTAGTAAAACAAGTCAACGGGAAGATGCCACAGCCCCCACACGACACCGAGCAGCAGTACGCCGCCCCGCATGCCGAAACGTTTCTGCATCAGGGGCTGCAGATAATACCGCCAGCCATACTCCTCGCCCAGAAATGCCGTATATAGAAAAAAGAAATTCACAGGAAGTACAGCCGTCTGAATCCATGTGACTGGATTTGTCACCAGTTCTACGAGAAGACTCCCCTGACCGCTGCTCAACAGCGCGATCACTGTCCGTAGCAGATAGAGCGCCAAAAACAAAAAGATGCAGAACCACGAGGAAGCCCCGCTGTTCCAACACAGGCCATACGCCCTGCGCTTTTCTTTCTTCGTTGCCAGCAGTATGATCCACCCGACAATACTCGAACCGATGATCAGCAATTGGGACGCCACAAGCCATATAGGGATGAAATACCCATTGACGACACTGATCCCTGCATAAGGATAAAAAATTGAGATAACAGCCAACACCGCCAGCATGACAGTCACACAGATAAAAAACACATAGAATCCTCTTGGAATCAGGGGATCTTTTTTTGGAGCGCACAATACAGCCAGCATCACACCCGCCGCCGGATAAAACATCTGCGCGTTCGGAAACAGACTTAGATCGATATTTTTGCTGCTCCCATACCACATCAATATACCCATCAGGCAAGTGACACCGTATGCGACTGCGATATAGATAAGCAATTCCCTGCTTTTCTCCGTACTTTTCACTAAATTCACCCTTTCTATCTGATTATAAACTGTACCAGCTTCATGTCCTCATCAAAAGCGATGGTAAATTGGATCGTTCCCTCCTCGTAACGCCCTACCATGACAACCCCGCCGAAGGACTCCTGCGTCTCCTGATCGACATTGCCTAGAACGATCGTCTTTGAGATCTCCTGAAACGCACCGCACTTTTCATGATACGGATCACTTTGAGATGCAAAATTTTCTACTGTGAGTATTTCCTGGAACGCATCACTCCCCATATCGATGATGCTCTGATAGTCCTGGTCATTGAAATAGTCAACTGCCTTTTGCGCCTCCGCTTTGACTGTCTCCTCGTCAAACTGCTCCGGCAGTGGCTGCGCGCCGCATGCCGTAAGTGTCAATATCATCATAAACACCCCGGCAATTTTGCCGATCATCCCTTTTTTCTTAAATAAATTTTTCATAGTTAACAGCATTCCTTTCCTTATATATAAATATAACTATAAACCAAGTACTCCATCCGGTCAGAAATCAGAATCGTGAACCTCCTGTTTCGCACCATTGTGTTGTTAATCTTTCTAGATGATACCATCGCATCGTCATCGAACACGCTCTGCTCTAGTGCTCCATTGGGACAGAAATTGCACTGCCAGTGCCGGATATTTTGTCAGTCTGCAAGGCGGCGATGCGGCATCACTAACATTCCGATCCGCCACTTTCAAAATCCACTCAACCATTGTCAGGAAACAACAGTGTGACAGAGAATACCTCCCCCTTCTGGTCTGTCTGCATCTCGCCGTGATACTTCTCCACGGCATTGCGCACATTCTCCAGACCGATCCCGTCATGCCCTGTCTTTGAGGACTTTCCCGGCGTGTATGTTCCCTTTGTGGTATTGGACATCTTTATGACGCAAAAGTCCTGAATCTGTTCACCTTGCAGCTGCAGCCGAAACTGCTCGTTATCTTTCCCCGCATCCAACGCGTTATCCAGCAGATTGGCAAATATTGTCGTCGTGTCCATCTCCGACAGGAAATCGAGACGGACGCCCATCAGACTGCACTGAAACTTCTCCTGATCCAACTGCTTTAATTTGTCATTCAGGATCATGTTGAGCATGCGGTTGTCCGTATAGTACGTCATTCCGAGTGCATTCAGCATCTGGTGCACGTCGGCAACATAATCCTGGTATTCTGCGATCTTCTGCGACTGTTCCAACATCTGCAAGTGGTTCCGGATATCATGGATCACCTTGCGCGACTTCGCATAGTTGGCTTCCAGATCTGCATAAAACTGGTGTGTCAGCTCGTTCTGCTGTCTCATCAGTTCCAGCTTGTGCTTTAACTCCTGCGTCTTTGACACATCATACCAGAAGTAGAGACAGTACAGGTTGATCACCAGCGTGAGCGCACAATACACGACCAGCCACTCATGTCCGAACCGCATCAGAAAGACATCGGAGCTTACAGTGAACATGAAAATGAGAACTGCACTGATGACTGGCACCAGAAGCATCCCACGGATCTTGAACTGCGGCTGTAAGGTCATATACCTTTTTCGGATCAGCATCCTCATTACAAAAGTGACCGCTATCAGAAAACATGCCTTCAAAAGAATCATCATATAAACAAATGTTTCATATTCTAAGGAATACACCTCGTACAACTTCGCCGCTATTAAGATCGCGATCAATTGTGTCGCGTACATACAGAACATAAATCCGACCTGGTACAATATCCCTGTCCTGTTGTGGTGATACAACAGATATCCGACAAAAATATAACAGGTTGTGATCATGACCATCGTTACTGCGTCATCCTGCCAGATCCTCGGAGTCATCACGGTCAATGACGCGAAAATGATCCATGCCGCGCTCCTTGCGATGCGGATCAATACCCTGTTTTGTGCCCTTTTTTCATCGTGCGGCAATAAAGTGACCAGGTACACAGAACAAAATGTCAGGCAGGCAATATCCAGAAACGCGAATACCCAGTCTGCAATCGTCGGCATCTGTCAGCCTCCTTCCGTGCTCAGATCCTCTGAAGAACTATCAGAACTTTTGTTCAGTGTGTTTTTTCTCAAATCATTTCTCAAGCGCTCGGACAAATAGTTCGTCAGTTCCTGTTTCCATTCCTTCTGCTTCTTCTGTGACAGCGGGAGCCGATCCCCGTTATCCATGAAAATGTCCAGATTTCTGACATTTTTCACATGAAGGAGATTCACCACAAAGCTTTTGTGCGGCATGGAAAATCCCATAGCGCAGGTGCGCTCATAGATACCGCTGATCTTTCCCGTCATTTGGTAAACACCCTGGATCGTCACCATGCGGATCCTTCTGTTTGCGAACTCAAAATAGCAGATGTCGGCAGCATCGATGCACACCGTTCCTTCATTGGTGTGAAAATCCAGAATCCGCTGCTTGTCAGTCTTTTTTACATAGCGAAAGATTTCTTCCAGCACCTGCTGCAGCCGTTCGGTCGATATCGGTTTCAGCAAATATTGAAATGCATGAACCTCAAATGCGCCAGCCACATAATCGCGGTACGATGTCAAATAAACGATCTTTGTCACACGATCCCGCTCACGGATCTGCTTCCCTGTCTCAATGCCGTCTATCCCTTTCATGTCAATGTCGAGAAAGATCACATCAAAGGAA
>CAJUQU010000277.1 GCA_910588595.1 uncultured Lachnospiraceae bacterium
GACAAAAAACTTCGTATTTGTGAGAGAAACAATATTCCGTATAACAGCTTCGAAGTTTTTTGTCATTGTCCATACATTTTGCACAGTCGTGGAGAAGCCCTGCGATCTCAGCCCTTTTTATAAAATTAGAATTTCCAGTCTCAGGATTATACCGCATTGCCATCGCAATAGCTGTATATGCTACACCAAGGGTATGATGATATCGATCTTTTGTCAAATGCTTTTTTAAGTATTTCTTAATCTTCTTCATAATATAAATGCTCCTGTTCTATATAGTGTGCAACCTCTGGTGGAACCAACTCCGAGATGGACAGGCTGCTTCTGACTTTTGCTCTTATATCTGTAGATGATATATCTAATCTGGGCATGTTTAGATAAATAATATCTGCTCCTGATGCCGCTAAGACGTTTCCTTTTTTGTGGATCGCATCGATATCATAGTCGTCGCGTACCGCGCAGACTAACACTGCCCTCTGGAAAATCTGTTCCGGATTTCGCCACTGTTCAATCTGAAACAGAATATCAGCTCCGATAATAAAAAAGTACTGTTCTTGAGGATTTGATCTTGTCAGGAATTTCAGTGTTTCAAAGGTGTATGTGTTTCCGGATTTTTGGGCTTCTATCATGGACAGCTCGAAATCAGGATATTTCCTGATCGCTAATGCTACCATGTCTACCCGCTTCTGTGTCTCAAGAACATTTTCTTTCATATATGAATTGCCGCTTGGCATAAATAGAACTTTATCCAACAAAACTTGTTCCTGCGCCCTCTGGGCTAACAGCAGATGACCGTTGTGAATGGGATTAAAAGTGCCCCCCATGATTCCGATTCGCTTTCCGTTTTTCATGGAATACCTCCATCGCTTATTTGGGCAGAACTATTTTAGGATTCTCCTTAAAACGTTTGTATAAAACGATCTTCTTTCCGATCACCTGGACTACTTGTGAGTGTGTGCGTTCAGCCACAACATTTGCAATTTCCTTTGGATCATCAATGCAATTCTTTAAAACGGCTATTTTGATCAGTTCGTGGGTATTGAAAACCTCAGAAATGGCATCAATGTTCTCTGGGGTCACGGATGCTTTTCCAATCTGAAATACCGGATCTATGTTCATTGCCAGGCCTTTCAGGTAAGATCTCTGTTTGCTTGTCATAATTTTTCCCTTTCTTTTATTCTTTATAATAACTAAATGCCAGCCCATACATTCTTACTGTATCGCCTTCCTGGATGCCGAGTGCCTCCAGCTCGTCCAGGATTTCATTGTTTTTGAGAAATTCCTGAAAGAATTTGAAGCCGCGCTCTGATTCAAGGTTGGTGTATCCAAGCATTTTTTCGATGCGGGGACCCTCAACGACATATTCATTTTTCTTTTCGTCGTATTCGACAGTAAAAGGTTCATTTCCCACAACAATGTCTGTATCAGGATTAAATTCGGGTTCAAAGACTGTTGGCGGCTCATTGATCTGGCTGAGCAGGTCCCTTACATAATACAGAAGATCATTCAAACCCTGACCTGAAACAGCCGATATTGGAAAAACTTTAATTCCCTTCGGTTCAAACTCCTCTTTGATCTTTGCGACAGGGTCTTCGTCATTCCCGGCATAGATCGCATCGATTTTGTTGGCTGCAATCACTTGCGGTCGGTGTGCAATATCCTCATTGTATGCTTCTAATTCTTTATTGATGGCATAAATATCTGCAATGGGATCACGCCCTTCTGTTGAGGCGGCATCAACTAAATGAATCAGGACTTTCGTGCGCTCAATATGACGAAGAAATTCATGCCCAAGTCCCACGCCTTCGGAAGCTCCTTCTATGAGTCCTGGAATGTCAGCAATCACAAAGCCCTTTCCACCATCGAGATCCACAACGCCAAGATTGGGGTTCAATGTAGTAAAATGGTAGTTGGCAATTTTGGGTCTTGCATTTGTGACGCGTGACAAGAGGGTAGATTTTCCAACATTTGGAAATCCAACAAGACCTACATCTGCGATCACCTTCAATTCCAGAAACAGATCAAGCTCCTTTGAAGGCTGTCCAGGTTGGGCGTATTTGGGTGCCTGCATGGTGGATGTGGCATAATGCTGGTTTCCATTGCCGCCTTTTCCGCCGCTCAATATGGTCTGTCTGCGATTTTCGCCTGACATATCAGCGATGATCTTTCCAGATTCTAATTCCTTTACAACGGTTCCCTCAGGAACTTTTACGATGATGTCTCCTCCATTTTTTCCTCTGCAGTTCCGTTTTCCTCCCTGTTCTCCGTCCTGGGCACAGTATTTTCTGATATGACGGAAATCAGTCAGTGTATTGAGCCCTTCATCAACTTCAAAGATCACACTTCCGCCATTACCTCCGTCTCCACCGTCAGGACCACCGTTTGGCACATATTTTTCGCGCCGGAAGGATACATGACCGTCTCCACCCTTGCCGCTTCTGATATATATTTTGGCTCTATCTGCAAACATTTCATTCAAAACCTTTCTATATACTTATATGGAAAAGGCTTCAGGTGAAACCTGAAGCCTTAGTAGATTCGTAGTTTGGTCTTATTTCTCCTCCACAGGATAAACGGAAGCCTGCTTTCTGTCTCTTCCCTTTCTCTCGAATCTGAGTACACCATCAACCAATGCAAACAGTGTATCATCTCCGCCGATCCCAACATTTACGCCCGGATGAATCTTAGTTCCGCGCTGTCTATATAAAATGTTGCCTGCCTTTACGAACTGACCATCTGCTCTCTTTGCACCTAATCTCTTAGACTCGGAATCTCTACCATTTTTAGTAGAACCAACTCCCTTTTTATGAGCAAAAAACTGAAGATCTAACTTCATCATGGTACTACACCTCCTTGATTATGAGTTCAAAATATTTTTTTCGCCTGCCATAATTTTGTTCGATTCCTTTTAAACCCATCACCATAGAGTCCATTAAAAGCTTTGTCTTTTCATTGATCTCATCAGGAAAATGACATTCGATATGACCTTTTTTTTCATCACTTTCAGTAATGATCTTTTCGTGCGCCAATTCCTCTATGGAATTCAGCGTATTGATCACTAATACCGAAATCGCGGCACATACAATATCACTGCCTGACTGGGCAAAGCCTGCATGACCCATACAGGTGAACCCTCTGTAGCTGTCCTTGGATTTAAAAACAACAATCGTAGTCATACTATCTAAACGAACAACATCTATTAAGCGTTGATTTTATCAATCTTAACCCGAGTGTATGCTTGTCTATGACCGTTTTTCTTGTGATAGCCT
This sequence comes from uncultured Lachnospiraceae bacterium, assembly GCA_910588595.1. Classification (GTDB taxonomy): domain Bacteria; phylum Bacillota; class Clostridia; order Lachnospirales; family Lachnospiraceae; genus COE1. The sequence goes on from CAJUQU010000277.1 coordinate 3,267, forward strand.
GTCTTTCTCTTGTACTTGTAAACGATGATCTTCCGGTCTCTTCCCTGCTCCATAACAGTAGCAGAGACAGATGCGTTTGCTACATCAGCGCCTACCTTGAGAGAATCATTGCTAACAGCAATAACATTGTCAAAAGTTACAGTGTTTCCTGCCTCGACATCAAGTTTTTCTACTTTGATCACATCTCCCTCGGAAACCTTGTACTGCTTTCCACCTGTTGCAATAATTGCGTACATATTGCACCTCCTAAATAATTACTCGCTAACTTTGGTGTTATTTCAAAATACACTTGAACCTAGTTATGCGGCATACTCATATATATTAGCATTGTTGCGGGTGGTTGTCAATGCTTTTTTGCTTGATCTTATTGTGTTTTTGAATCCCTATTGGATTTTATTCTATAATGCGAAAAGACAGAGAAAATGTTGTCCCTTTTCTACATACGATTCTGATTCTGTTTTCGCCCTTTTGCAAGTTTAGATCCACTGTGGATTCCATGTCCGGCATTCCAGTGTCGGAATACTTTGTCGTCTCTGACGCTTGTCCATTGTTATCTTCGAATACAGCACTATCCTGTTCCGTCAATGTAATGATGGTATCATCAGGCGTGATCAGTACCAGCTTTGCCTTGCCGTTTGTCACTTTCAGATCGTAGACCATCTGCAGGGTCATATCCTCGTTTGCTTGATACTTCCAGATGGTTTCCATGCCCGTCATTTTCTTACAGGTTATTGTTGTGATCCCGTCCTTAGTAAACTGTCTATAATTTATTTTGTTGCTGCTGTTAACGATATTTCCTAAAAGCAGATCAGTATTTTCATATGCCATGGACGGCTGCAATATCGTGATCACCATGATAACTCCAAATATTGCGGCATACAGTGTTACAATGATAAATAAAACAACTGACAATTTCTTGTTCATTCATTTTCTCCTGAGCCTAAGGGAGTGACAATTCCCTCATCAGAAATCTCTACGTTGACTGAGATACTTTCAAGAAAATCAAAAATCCTGCGCTGTTCGCCTGGTTCCGATGCATAGGTTGTACGATAACCAGATTGTACAGCTGGAATAATCTGGACATCCAATTGCGTTTCGTCATCATCTCCTGAAAAATGAAGCTGCAATAGCATGGTGTCCAGTGTTTTTCCATTGAACCAATAATTCCCAAGACTATATATGATCGGTTTTCCGTCATAGTATTCCATGCCCTGCAGACAGTGAGAATGCGCACCGATCACTACGTCTGCGCCAGCGTCCAGATAGTCTTTTCCCGTATCAAGCTGTACCTGCTCCAGCTCATAGCTGTATTCTGTCCCCCAATGGACAAAGGCGATACAGAAGTCCGAGTGTTCCTTTGCCTCCCGGATCACCTGCAAAAACAATTCAGTATCATAACATCGGAGTATTCCGGGTTCGGTGTCGGTTGCCTGTGGTGTCATCTTGTATTTTTCTGCACGGGAAGCGGCTACCAGTGCTACGGTTTTTTCACCGACCTCTATATACAATGGTTCCATAGCCCTCTGCAGCGTATCACCGGCACCAAAATATGGGATTCCGGCGTCTTCCAGAACCGAAAAAGTATCAAGCATCGCATCTCTGCCATAATCATATACATGGTTGTTTGCCAAAGTTACGGCGTCGACTCCAAGCTGCCGGAGCACTTCTACCCGGTCGGGATCGGCGCGGAAGGTGTAGGCTTTTCCATTGAGAGGTTTCCCGCGCAGACTGTAGGAAAATTCATTGTTCAGACACATGAAATCCGCGTCCTGCATGAAGCGGACTAGCTCTTCTGAGATACAATCATATATACCATTAGGCTGAGCCGACAAATACTGTGTAGTCCCCCAGTTTTCGTCCAGATTGACATCCCCTGCAAAACATAGTGTGAAGTCAAAAGCGGTGTCGACCGACTCCTCAGTTGGGATCTCTGATACCGGGGGAACTGGAGCAATACGCTGGCTTGCTACGCAATAACTTTGCTTTTTCTGGCTGCTGCATCCCATCAGAATGCCAAGGAACGTCCCAAGTAATAAAATACATTTCTTTGTTGTACGATTCATGTGCATCTCCCCAAATACTTAGTCAAAATGGATCATGGTTCATGACAGAGCTGTTCCGCAAGTGATTTTGTCGTCTTCTTTCGGGTGATCTCCACAAGCCCGAGCGCTGTTATATCAACTATCGTTGTGAGAATGTGATCTTTTTTGGCAAGAATCCGCAGCTCCTGCAAGATCGGAAGAGCA
>CAJUQU010000278.1 GCA_910588595.1 uncultured Lachnospiraceae bacterium
CGCGGATAGCAGGTGATATTTACTCGATTATTAATACAATGCTGTACTAGATTATGGCACTTAGAAAGTGTAGTGCACCGGACAGATAAAGTCTGTGATTACATCTGATTATATTTTATTAATACTTTTCAAAATGTTTTCCAATTAAAATATCATATGTTATAAGTAAACTACAAGCAAGCGATATCTGCACTGCGGCAGGCTGCGTGTCATCGATGTAAGGGAAGCGTTCTCCGTTTTCATTGCAATGGTGCAATGCTTCGTCATTGTTCGAACAGATTCAGTTTTTGTGCATTTAGCGAAAAACGGTATAAAAGAAGTTGTCGGGGCATGAAAGTCATAGCGGCAGTGAAAACATTATTCATTCAATACTTTAGAAAGGTGGAAACTGGTACATTTATGAGGGAGAAATACGAATCACTGGCACTTGCTGAACTGAAAGAAATTGCAAAGGCACGTGGAATGAAACGCATAAGCGGACTGAAAAAAGCGGAGTTGATCGAACTGATGCTCGCAGAAGATGAGAAGGATAAGGAGGCTGGAAAGGACGTTGAGCCGAAACCTGTGCTCCGCGGTATGAAAGAGCCGTCATTTGCAACAACATCAAACAATTCCGGGGACAGAACAAACAGATATGAGCGCAGGGATAAGACCCCGAATAACACTGAGCGTCCAGCGAGAGAACAGCGTCCATATGTTGCTGACAATAATAATAATAATAATAATAATGCTGAGCGCCCGGCGCGGGAACAGCGCGCAGTTTCGGAAGGAACGGAGAACAAGCAGGCTGATGAGAAGTTTCCGTCAGAGCTTGACAGTGGCATCACCGCAAGAGGGATTCTTGAAGTCATGCCGGACGGTTTCGGGTTTATCAGAAGTGAGAACTTTCTGCCCGGCGAGAACGATGTGTATGTGGCACCGAGCCAGATCCGCCGTTTCGGACTGCGCACAGGTGATATTATAGAAGGAAACACGCGCATCAAGACAATGAACGAGAAATTCAGCGCACTGTTATATCTGAAAAAAGTGAACGGACTGCCGCCGGAACTTGCTACGAGAAGACGCAGCTTTGAGGATATGACGCCGATCTTTCCGGATAAGCGCATCAAGTTAGAGACACCCGGAGCCAGTGTGGCTATGCGCATCATGGATCTGATGAGCCCTGTCGGAAAGGGGCAGCGCGGTATGATCGTATCGCCGCCCAAGGCTGGCAAGACCACTCTGCTGAAGGAAGTGGCAAAGTCAATTCTGAAAACGGCGCCGGATATGCACATGATCATTTTGCTGATCGATGAGCGCCCGGAGGAAGTCACTGATATTAAAGAAGCGATCCAGGGACCTAATGTCGAGGTCATTTACTCGACATTTGATGAATTGCCGGAGCATCACAAGCGGGTTGCCGAGATGGTGATCGAGCGTGCGAAGCGCCTTGTGGAACATAGAAAAGATGTGTGCATCCTGCTCGACAGCATCACCAGACTGACGCGCGCTTACAACCTCACTGTCCCGCCAAGCGGCCGCACGCTATCAGGCGGACTTGATCCGGCAGCGCTGCACATGCCAAAACGCTTTTTTGGTGCGGCAAGAAACATGCGCGAGGGCGGAAGCCTTACGATTCTTGCGACTGCGCTTGTTGAGACAGGTTCCAAGATGGACGATGTGGTGTACGAGGAGTTCAAGGGTACCGGAAACATGGAGATGGTGCTCGACAGGAAGCTCTCCGAGAAGAGAGTTTTTCCTGCGATCGATATACCCAAGTCTGGCACGAGACGTGAGGATCTGCTGTTGACGCCGGATGAACTAGAGGCGATCAATGTTATGCGCAAGGCACTCAACGGTCTTAAGTCGGACGAGGCTGTTGACAAGATACTCGATATGTTTTACCGGACGAAAAACAATACGGAGTTCGTGGAGACCGTGAAAAAAATGAAATTTATCTGATCGTTCAAAAAATGAATAAAAAGTGCTTGCATAGAAAGAAAAGCTGTGATATACTAAAAAAGCTGTTTATACAGACAAGTATATGAAAACAAATATGATTGATTTATAGAGAGGTGAAAACAATGAGAGAAGGAATCCATCCAAATTACTATCAGGCAACTGTTACCTGCAACTGTGGCAACACTTTCGTGACAGGATCTACAAAGCCTGAGATCCACGTGGAAGTTTGTTCAAAATGCCATTCATTCTACACAGGACAGCAGAAGGCTGCATCGGCTCGTGGACGTATTGATAAGTTCAATAGAAAGTACGGCGTAGAAAGCAAATAAGTAGCGGCAAAAAGGTTGAGGTAAAGTATATCTCAACCTTTCGTTTTTACTGTATACATTTGGGGCGGTATGGAATAGTGTCGGGAGAATGGTACACTGTTTCTTGAGTAAAGAGGTAAAATATGGCGAAAAATAGACAGGCACAGTATTCTGGAATAGGCGGGCAGGCTGTTTTAGAGGGCGTGATGATGAAGAATAAGACGAAATACGCTGTGGCAGTGCGCAAGCCTGACGGGGATATTGATGTACAGGTTGAGGAGTACCAGGGAGTCTTCGGGGATAAGAAGTTTGCAAAGCTTCCGCTGATCAGGGGCGTTTTTGCCTTTGTGGATTCCCTCGTTCTTGGAATGCGGGTGACGATGCATTCAGCGTCCTTTTATGAGGAGGAAGAAGAGACAACGGAGGAGAGCGCAAAAAAATCATCAGGAGGCAAGGCAGATGATATCATGATGGGGATCACAGTGGCGGTTTCTGTCGTCATAGCTGTGGCGCTTTTTATGCTGCTGCCATTTTTGATATCAGACCTGTTGGGAAAATATATCCGCAATGCAAGCCTTGTGGCAATATTGGAAGGTGTTTTCCGCATTTTGATCTTTGTGGGGTATATTGCGGCGATATCACTCATGAAAGATATCAAGCGTTTGTATATGTATCACGGAGCGGAGCACAAATGCATCAACTGCATCGAGAGAGGTCGTCCGCTCACAGTGAAGAATGTCATGAGGAGTTCGAGGCAGCACAAGCGCTGCGGGACAAGTTTTCTGCTGTTCGTCGTGCTCGTGAGTGTGGTCATTTTCTTTTTTATCAGAGTTGATAATATGGCATTGAAACTTATTTTAAGGCTGCTTCTCGTACCGGTGATCGCAGGGATCTCCTATGAGATCATCAGGCTTGCAGGCAGGAGCAACAACGTGCTGATCCGCATCATTTCCGCACCGGGAATGTGGACGCAGCGGCTGACGACAAGGGAGCCTGACGAGGATATGGTGGCGGTTGCCATCGCTTCTGTTGAAGCGGTGTTTGACTGGAAAGCCTATCTGGAAGAAACATTTGGGTACGAGGCAGAGGATCTATGACATACGGGGAATTGTATAAGTATGGAGAGCTTGCGCTTGAGGCGGCGGGCGTGGCAGAGGCGTCGCTGGACGCGAGGCTTTTGCTTGAGTATATCTGCCACACGGACAGGAATGAACTGATCGTTCATGCAGACCGCAGGCGCAGCAGCCTGGAGGAGCAGTTCTACAGGACAGTAATAGAGAAAAGGGCGGAGCGTGTTCCGTTGCAGTATATTATCGGCGAGCAGGAATTTATGGGACTTCGATTTAAAGTGAACGAACATACACTGATACCAAGGCAGGATACAGAGATCCTTGTCGAGGAGGCACTGCACCGCCTCAGTGATGGTATGCGGATCCTCGATATGTGCACAGGTTCAGGCTGTATACTGCTAAGCCTGCTCAGATACAGCAATGAGTGCGAGGGCGTCGGTATTGATATTTCAGGGGAAGCCCTGATGGTTGCGAGGGAAAATGCGGAACAACTCCATCTTGAAGCTTCTTTTCTTGAGGGAGATCTGTTTGCACCGCTTGCGGATTTTGTGTCAGATAAGACGACGGACAGACTGTTTGATATGATCGTGTCCAATCCACCATATATAGAAACGGCAGTGATCAGTACACTGATGCCGGAAGTACGCGGGCATGAACCGACCAAGGCACTTGACGGCGGGGGGGATGGGCTGCATTTTTATAAAGAAATTGTTGTGCAGGCACCCATGTATATGCGAAAGGGTGCGCATCTGCTTTTTGAGATCGGCTGTGGGCAGGGGGAGGCTGTGATGTCTCTCATGCGGGCTGCAGGATTTGAGCAGGTTGGGATATTCAAGGATTACGCCGGAATGGACAGGGTGGTCAGCGGCGTGAAGGGATAGATAGTAGGAGGTTTTGTGATGTTTGATAAGTTAGACGATCTGCTTCATCGATTTGAGGAAATCTTAAATGAGCTCAATGAGCCGACGGTCACAGAGAACCAGAAGCGTTTCAGGGCGCTGATGAAAGAGCAGAGTGACCTGACGCCTCTTGTCGAGGCGTACAAGGAATATAAGAAATGCAATGAGACAGTGGAGGATTCGCTGGCGATGCTGGATTCTGAGAGCGATGAGGAGATGCGGGAGATGCTCAAGGAGGAGCTGAGCGATGCCAAGAAACGCATCGAGGAGCTCGAGACACAGATGAAGATTCTGCTGCTGCCGAAGGATCCGAACGATGACAAGAATGTCATCGTGGAAATCCGCGCTGGTGCAGGCGGTGACGAGGCGGCGCTGTTTGCGGCGGAGATCTATCGCATGTATGTGCATTATGCGGAGGGCAGACGCTGGAAAGTCGAACTTGCGGAGTGTGAGGAGATCGGGATCGGCGGTATGAAGAGTGTTACATTTATGATATCGGGACAGGGTGCTTATTCTGTGATGAAATATGAATCTGGCGTACATCGTGTACAGCGCGTGCCGGAGACCGAGTCAGGCGGGCGTATCCATACGTCGACGATCAGTGTAGCGGTGATGCCGGAGGTTGATGATGACATTGATATTGTGATCGAAGACAAGGATATCCGCATCGATGTCATGCGGGCATCCGGAAACGGGGGACAATGTGTCAACACGACGGATTCTGCAGTGCGTCTGACACATTATCCGACAGGGATCGTGGTGTACAGTCAGACAGAGAAATCACAGCTGCAGAACAAGGCAAAGGCTTTTGCGCTGTTGAAGGCAAAGCTGTACGATATCGAGCAGCAGCAGCGCCACGACGCGGAGGCGGAGATGCGCCGGAGCCAGATCGGTACAGGTGACCGCTCCGAGAAGATCCGGACATACAATTTTCCGCAGGGGCGCGTGACAGATCATCGTATCAACTTGACGATATACAAACTGGATAAGGTGATGAACGGGGATATCCAGGAGATCATCGACGCCTGCATCGCCGCCGATCAGGCTGCGAAACTTGCGCGGATGAATCAATCTTGATATTTGAAGACAAAGAACATTAGATCTGAGTTTATATTTGACAGCGATCATGTTAGAGGAGCAGACTGAGCAGTCTGCTCTTTTATGCACACGGGCACCAGAGGAAGAAAGTCAGCAGAGGCTGACGGGTGCCCGGCGCGCGGTAGTGGAGAAAGTCATTCCCCTACTCGATTGCACACGGGTTTCCAGA
>CAJUQU010000279.1 GCA_910588595.1 uncultured Lachnospiraceae bacterium
AGAAATCCCATCTTCAATATAGTCCGCCGTTCCCGTCACATCTGAAACCATGCACGGAACACCATGCATCATAGCTTCTGCACATACAGTCGGCATTGGGTCTTCCCGTGAAGGACAGATCAGCATATCCGCACGGCTTAAGATTTCATTTACTTGTTCCCTGTTGACCTCTCCGGTTATTACAATCCCAGTGATTTCTTTTGCTTGTTCCATAATGTTCTGTGCCATCACGGAACTGTTTGGACCGACAAGGTAAAATTCCACCATATCCCTTATTTCCGATGGCAGCAGTTGGATTGAATCAATGAGCACATCCTGCCCTTTTCTGTTTTCTATATAGCCGATCGTCACAAAGCAAAGCTTTGTCCCCTGCTTCCAAAGCACATTCTTTTTACCATCGATACATGAAACCGTATCCTCCACTCCGTAAATCAAGCGGTCTATTGGCAAATCTGGTATAAAATTATGTATCGCCTCCGCCGGGACTGAACCAACAGAGCAGATTGTCATATTTTTTCTGTCTATTGATCGCAAAACAGACGGTTTCACGCCATGATAGAAAAAAGCGGAATCATGCAGCCACCATATCACAGGGATTGTGGTATCTCTTTCCGAGAGAAATACATGAAAATTCAGGGTATTGCATATGAGCAGCGAAAACGAGTTTACCCAGTTTGTTTCCTGCATCGTTGATATCTGGAGATTTTCATCTACAATGACAGGAATGTCATATTCAAGAAGTTTTTGTCTCAATGGTCCATCCAGCATCGATGTATATACAACCGCATATCCCTGCTTTATGAGAACCTTGGCTGCATGAAACAGTGCAATCGATGGTCCCCCTAATGCGAGATCATTTGACAGGAGCAATACTTTAGGCACTCCATTTTTTGTGCACTCGACAATTTCCTTTGCATTCAAAAAGTATCGCATCGGTCTTTTTATCCTATCAGTCCCAAACAGCTGGTGCAGGTCATAAAAATGGTAAATCCTGCTCTGATCCACGCCTAATGAAATGAGCTGCTGCTTCATCTGCTTTATGTAAAAACTTAAAATAACAATACGGTCATAATTCAGCCTGATCCCTTCTTCTGGAGACAGAACTTTTAAACCATCAATGGCTGTATGCTGCTTTTGCACAGAATTGTCCAGCAGTGCCAAAACCTCGTGATGTTCAAACCACTTTTTGTATCGGTTGTAATAATCCCCCGTACCAAAAATCAAGTACCGCATTCCATTAGCTCTCCTCTTCCACCACATAATGTGCCCCATCTCACACTATTATTGCGGTATTGCATATAACACCGTATCATAATCCGAGAATGAATAGTGTCGCAGATAAAACTGATATCCTAGATCGTATTCCATAATCTGTGACGGTATTGTCCAGATATCTTCATACTTGTGATAGATACTGATCGCCAGTTTCGGATGTTGAGTCTGAATAATATGCCGTGCCCCCCGTATGGCTTCCAGCTCTGCCCCTTCGATGTCCATCTTTATGAACGTCACCGGTTGATCCCCAAGCATATCATCCAAGGCTGCCGCCTCGACCTCCTGCAGTCCCTCATCATTCTTCTTATCCGTAACTGCAGAACTGCAGCTGCCCGCCATTTTCATTGACAGGATGGCTGTTTTATGCCACAATGCTTTTGGAATGATCTCACATTTTGTATTGTCCCCCAGTTTATCTCTTATGGATACTATATTTTTCCGATCCGCCTCAAAGCAGTAAGAATGACCATTCCCTCCACACCAATTGAAAAAAGCCAGCGTGGTCAGCCCGTCAAAGCCACCTGCATCCACAAAATATTCACCCTCAGCCTCCGGATGCAACTCTGCCAAATCAAAATATATAGCCCCCTCTGTCAGGTCACAGATCACCTTACCGGCATCCAGTATCCTGTCAGGACAAAAACAGCGCTCCAGCAGCTGTCCTTTCATGTCCAGTCCGTTTTTATAGGAAGATATCACAACTGCTGCATGGTCATCACACCGCTCCATAAACTGTTCGAGCGTCATGACCTCCAAATCTGCCATTGCTTTTCCCCTTGGCTGATTGTCTATGACACCCCGCCATTGGATCTGTCCTTTCGTTTCCCGATAGAGCGTGTTTCCCCATTTCCCGGCTCCAAAGATATACATATCCGCCGACTGCGCTCTTTCTTGCAGCAATCCGCAGAATGTTTTCCATTCCGTCCTGCTTCTAACCGTTTTGTCCACCATTTTTTCAAGATAGTGGTATTCATGCGTCACACTGTAATGCAATCGATCCATATAAATATCTTTGGACAAAGAATCCCCTATCCGATCATATATCTTTTGAAGATCTTCATTCATATAAAGCACTCCCGCATCTATCGCCTCACACAACTGCTTTCCTTATGGTTGCTTATTGTTCACGCTCCGTAAAGAATGAATATCCCCTGTGTTTCTTCTCCACTACCACCATAGAGTCATAATAGTGGCATGCTTTAACGTAATCTGCATAGAAGGGCAGTTCCTGCATTTTATCCCAGTCTATAAACTGACTGTTGACGCAGTCGGCAAAATTTTTACTGTATTCAATAAAAGTATCTTTTTTCTTGTAGCCTCCATTGTATCTTGAAGAGTAGGAAGAATGACAGTCCTCACATATGAACACACCATTTTCATTCAGCAACGGAAATAGCGTTTCAAATGTCAGGATCTGATGACTCATCTCATGGCTTCCATCGTCCAGTACAATATCAAAAGGTCCCCACTTCTCGGACACTTTCAAGAGAAAATCCCTGTCTGCCTGTGAACCGATACATATATGTATATTCCCCTCTTCAAATTCCTTACATCCTGCATCGATATCTATGCCGACAATTGTTGCCTTCTCCCCAAAATAATCTCTCCACATCTGCAGGGATCCCCCCTTACAGACCCCTATTTCCAGGATCCTCACACTACTGCCAACGTATTTCTGGAAGAATGTATGGTAGACCTCAAAATAATGCCACCATTTGCTCACCACTCTGTGATCACTGCCAAAATAAAACTCCTCCATCCTGTTTTCCGGGATCACATAATCCGGCACCAGATCATTGGCAACATAACAGTCGTCATCGGCACACGACACGCGGATGCTTCCCAAATTGGCTCTGCCTGGAACAATCAGGTCACTGCTTCTTATGATCTTGCTCTTTTCTATGCCATATTCCGTCATCAGCTGTTGCTCTATTACCCAGAAAAATGATGGCGTAACTGCTATTTTCTCCCAGTCTCTTGACCTTATAACATCTGGAGATTCTATCGTATATATTTCTTCAAACTTTTCACCCCATCGCTGGGAATCATTGTCTACAATACCCACGATCTGAATCTTTTCTGCAGCCGGGTTTAACCTGATAAATCTTCGCGCATTTTCACCGGCTCCAAACACAATTATTTTCATATCTTCATTCCTCCAAATTTAATACTTTCTAACTCTGCCTACTTACTCAAGAAATGCCGCCATCTCCTCAATGATCATCTCCGCTGTTAGAATCTTTCCTTTAAACTTTCCCTCCAACTGCCTGCAAATAGAAACGGTGTCATATGACGTAATGATAATAGCGTCAACCTCCGGAAATTCCTCCTCTGGACGGTATATCCTGAAATCATTGCCAAACTGACCTACATACCTGTCTATCCCAAAAAGCAGATTGACGTTTTCTTTCCTTAACTGGATCAACAAATGCTTTCCTAACGCCGCCATACCATATATTGCAACAGTATGTATCTGTCTTTTATCAAAATATCCGGAAAAATTGACCTTTCCCTCCTGCTCCAAAAAAAGCCATTTGTCGATTATCTCAAACAAGGTCTTAAATTTCCGCGCGTTGTGATCAAGCGCCGACAGTTCCGCTTTGACTGCGTGCACATCGCCATATCTCATATCACTTTCCTGTTTTTCATAGGTGTCGTCTACCACGCTCCTTACTGCTTCCAGATATCCGTATTTGTCCGTCTCGTCCGGCTCGAGATACATCCCTTCCCCCCACTCATTCCACGCATTGATAAAAAGAAATTCATTCCTATAATCCACACTCTTCTGCATGAGCATTTTTAGCTGATCCCTGAATATCTCCGGGGTCGCATTGACCAGACACTCTCCGCTTTTTCCTCTCCTTGGTGTATCATCATAACCCGACACTCCACAGAAATAGGTCCTATAGCCATAGACAGGAGATGCTGCATTTATATTTTTCCATATATCCGCATACTCATAGCACCGCACCCCTCCCATTACCCTTGATTTTCCTGATTCGTTCAGCCTGTTAATACTGTTTCGGGGTTCGTAGATGATCGCTGCATCCAGATAGGGATTGGGCGAATCCAGACGCGCACCTATCAGATACAGCCCCTCAAATCCCGCCTCCTTCGCCATTTTGTTCCAGCATTCTGTCATCCTTCCAAGAGGTCTGATATCATTTGGGCTGTAAAAAATAAATATGGGCCTGCCATCCTTTTTGATATACCTGTCATCCCTGAAAAAGGGCAGCAGGTACTCAAAGTGCCTTTCCCAGTCCTTATAATCGCCATACGCCTGTTCCGCCAATATCCCGCCAGTACCTTTGCCTGCACCATTTTCATACTTTTCCGCCCACACATTTCCCCCAATCCTGCTCCATGACCTGATCCAGGGTTCGCTCGCCCAGTTAAAACAAAACGGCATTTTAATCTCTTTCCATTTCAGCAGATTTTCCGCCGGAAGCTCTAGTTCCTTTTTTCCGTCTTTGAAATAATAATGATAAAAGCAGAATCCGTCTATTCCATACTCTGCTGCCTGCCGTGCCTGACGCTCCAATGTTTCTCTCTGGCTTAGATCATAATAGTAATGTTCCATTGGGATTCTGGGTTCGTTGTGCTCCGGAAAATATTTTTCCGCTGTTCTTACGGAATCCCAGTCAGTAAATCCCTCTCCCCACCAAAGATTATTGTCTGCAGTTTCGTGAAACTGAGGCAGATAGATTGCTAATATTTTGGGTTTTCTGATTTCATCCATTCTTTTTTACCACCGCATATACAATCAAAGGATAATATTTATCATTTGGTGCAAAATCTTCTTTCACCAGATCTTCTGAACAAAGTCCGTTAAGGTGTGCAGTCACAGTCTTGACATTCCCGAAACTGCCGGTTTCCACGACCTGCAACAAAGTCTCCCCCTCAAACATTTTAACAAAAGCTTCTCTATTGAAATTGAAATAACATCCATAATTATCCATGCACCTTATGCTGTTTTGCGAGATACCAGAACAAGTTATCAATGCCACACCATTTTCCTTCAAAATGCGGTTAATATTATGTGCTACACTTTTTAGATCAAAAATATACATGAGCGTCTGTGTCAGGATAAAACAGTCCGCGATCTCATCTTTTATTCCTTCTCCGGTTTCTAAATTGCCATTGAATGTAATATTACAGATCGGAAGAGCACACGTCTGAACTCCAGTCACTGA
>CAJUQU010000280.1 GCA_910588595.1 uncultured Lachnospiraceae bacterium
CAAGGTTTTTGCAGAGTATCAAACATAGAAAACTCTATGTTTTGACCCCAGCATCTGCACATTGAGTTAAAGGATTCACATGAGCAGGTTGGAAGTGTCGGATATACGGTTGTGAATGATACTCCCGTTGGAAAAATTGTTGGTGCAGGGTATTTCATTTACCCAAAGTTCTGGGGAAAGGGATATACTACCGAGGCGTTTCGGAAAGTTTTAGAGTTTGCATTTACTGATAATAACGTATATAGAGTGTCTACCGGATGCTTGGCTGAAAATATAGGTTCTGAAAAAGTGATGCAAAAATGCTGCATGATAAAGGAAGCAGAACATATTGATTACGAATGGCATGACGGAAAAATGAAAACACGGTTGGAATATCGGTTACTAAAAAGAGAGTGGGAACGGATAGGTCTGCAAAACTCTCAATGAAATGGTAAACACATAAACAAAGCGCGGTTAGATAATTCTATTAAATTATAAAAAACTGGAGGTTGTCATGAAGTATGATGGAAAACAAATCTTTCGCAAATCAAGTATTGTCAATATTTCTTCTCCTGAGCAGCTAAATGACTATATCCGCATATCCAATCCGAGCGTATGGATGATGCTGGCGGCAGTAATTGTTTTGCTGGCGGGGGTATGCGTCTGGGGAATTTTCGGGCGTCTTGATAGCAAGATCCTTTCTGCAGGGAAGTGTGAAAACGGCATTTTTATCTGCTATGTTACTGAGGACGCCGCCGCTAAAATTAAAAAGGGAATGCCGTTAAAAGTTAACGGGAATGATTTCGCTGTTTCCGAAATTTCCGAAATGCCGATTGCCGTTAGTACGGATATGGATCCCTATTTGATGTATATCGGAGGTTTTTCCGAGGGTGGATGGATGTATGAGATAATTGCAGATGTGGAAATTCCAGACGGTACATATAAGGCTGAGATCGTTACAGAAAGTGTATCGCCGATGTCGTTTATACTGAATTGAGAGGAGAGTCTGAAGATGGGTACGAAACAGATAAAGCAGCCTGTCAGAAACGGTAAGGTGAAAGTTCCTGTGGTAATGCAGATGGAAGCGCTGGAGTGCGGTGCGGCTTCTCTCACGATGATCCTTGCATATTACGGAAAATGGATACCGCTTGAGCAGGTGCGTGCCGACTGCGGCGTATCGCGTGACGGTTCCAATGCAAAAAACATCCTAAAAGCAGCGCGCAGCTATGGGTTGACAGCAAAGGGCTATCGCTATGAGCCGGAGGGGTTAAAGGCGAATGGAAAATTTCCTTGTATCATTCATTGGAATTTCAATCATTTTGTAGTGCTGGACGGCTTCAAGGGCAGTAAGGCGTACCTTAACGACCCTGCAAAAGGGAGTTATTCCGTACCGATGGAAATATTTGACCAGTCTTTTACGGGGATTTGCCTGATGTTCGAGCCTGCGGAGAGCTTCGAACCAGGCGGAGCCCCCAAAAGCATACTGATGTTTGCAAAAAAACGGCTGAAAGAGGCGGGAACGGCAATGGTGTTTATGGCGTTGACAACGCTGATCACCGCTCTGTTGGGGATCATTACTCCGGTATTCTCGCGGATTTTTCTGGATAGGCTGCTTACTGGTGAAAACCCTGAATGGTTTTTGCCATTTATTTTCGCGCTTGGAGGAATAAGCGTGATACAGCTTATTGTGGAATGGATTAAAGCTGTGTATTCGCTGAAAATAAACGGTCAGCTTTCGGCGGTCGGAAGTACCGATTATATGTGGAAGGTTCTTCGTATGCCGATGGAATTTTTCTCCCAGCGTATGGCGGGGGATATTCAGCAGAGACAGAGAATGAACGCTTCGATCGCGCAGGCATTGGCAGAGACTTTCGCGCCATTGGCGTTAAACACGCTCATGCTGGTGTTTTATCTAGTTGTGATGCTTCGCTACAGCCCGATTCTGACGCTGGTGGGGGTGGCTTCCATCGCAATCAATCTTGTGGTCTCAAAGATTATATCCAATAAGCGCATTAATATTACCCGGGTACAGATGCGTGACGCAGGAAAGCTTGCCGGATCTACCGTGGCGGGGATTGAAATGGTCGAAACAATCAAGGCCAGCGGCGCAGAGAATGGATTTTTTGAGAAATGGGCGGGCTATCAGGCGAGCGTCAATACGCAGCAGGTGCGTTTCGAACGTCTGAATCAGTATCTTGGCATGATTCCTGAGCTGGTATCATCACTGGCGAATATTGCCGTGCTGATACTCGGAGTTTATTTTACAATTAATGGATCGTTTACAGTGGGCATGGTCATGGCGTTTCAGGGTTTTTTAGGTTCTTTTACCAAACCTGCGCAGACATTGATTTCGGCGGGACAGACGCTCCAGGAAATGCGTACGCAGATGGAGCGCGTTGAAGATGTGATGGAGTATCCAACGGATGTGAATTGTAGCAGAGATGGGATCTCAGAAGATGCGGAGTACAGCAAATTATCGGGCAGCGTAGAACTTAAAAACGTTACCTTCGGCTATTCGCGTCTCGCAGAGCCTCTTATCAGGGACTTTAATTTAACGCTCAAAACCGGCAGCCGCGTGGCGTTTGTCGGCACGTCGGGTTGCGGAAAATCCACGCTGTCGAAGCTGATTTCAGGGCTTTACAAGCCCTGGGAAGGCGAAATCTTATTTGACGGAAATCCCATAGAACAAATCGACAGAAGTGTTTTTACCGGATCGTTGGCGGTGGTCGATCAGGATATTATATTGTTTGAGGATACAATCGCAAACAATATCAAAATGTGGGATAATTCGATAGAGGATTATGAGATGATCATGGCGGCACGGGATGCGCAGCTCCATGAGGATATTATGCAGCGTGATGGCGGTTACAGTTACAAAATCACTGAGGGAGGCAAGGACTTTTCGGGCGGTCAGCGGCAGCGAATGGAGATTGCCCGTGTTTTAGCTCAGGATCCGACCATCATCATTCTTGACGAGGCAACTTCCGCGCTTGATGCAAAAACAGAATTTGAGGTTGTTAGATCCATAAAGGACCGCGGGATTACTTGTATTGTCGTGGCGCATAGGTTATCGACCATACGGGACTGCGATGAAATCATTGTGCTTGACAATGGAGAGGTTGTAGAACGCGGAACACATGATGAGCTGTACGCCAGGGGCGGCGTCTACACACAGCTTGTAACAAACGAATAAAGGTGGTGGAAATAGGGCAATGGGATGGTTCGACGAGCAAATAAAACAGCGGAAACAAAACGATCAGGATGTTTTTACGGATGCCTTTATAAATATTGCCGGCGCAGTGATGGGCAGCCGTGTTTCGGCCGCGCTGAATGATGAGCGGCAGCAGACGAAAAACGCCTTTGACGAGATTTTAAGGTTTTATCATATAAATACGAAAGAAATTCCCGACAATATTATGGACAGGAATGAGCAGCTTGAATACTTGCTTCGCCCGCATGGAATCATGCGCCGCAGGGTAACGCTTTCTAAAGGTTGGTACAAAGACGCGATTGGGGCAATGCTGGGAATCCGCAAAAGCGATGGAATGGTCGTCGCGCTTATCCCCGCGGGATTTTCAGGCTATCGTTACAGCGATATGGAAACAGGAAAACAGGTGAAAATAAACAGCAAAAACCAGGAGCTTTTCGAGGAAGAAGCGATAGCGTTTTACAAGCCGCTGCCGTTGAAAGATCTCGGAATTCCGGATTTGATGCGGTATATTCTGGGAACGCTCTCCCCCGCTGATTTTGTGGTGGCAGGTGCGTCAATGCTGGCGGTGACGTTGATCGGAATGTTATCGCCGAAGCTTAATAATCTGTTGTTTTCACGTGTTATCGAGGATGGCGGCACACAGATTTTGCTTGCGATCACTGTGTTTATGATTTGCGTGACGATCAGTTCCCTGCTGATAAACGGCGTAAAGTCGATGATTATAGCGCGGATAAATACCAAGATGAATATTTCAGTTCAGGCTGCAGTTATGTCTCGCTTGATGTCGTTGCCCGCAGGGTTTTTCAAGAACTACAGTTCAGGGGAATTATCCGCGCGGGCGCAGTGCATCAACTCGCTGTGCGGGATGCTGGTGTCTGCAGCGCTGACGACAGGTCTTACGTCGGTGTTTTCGCTTGTATACATATCGCAGATATTTGTGTACGCGCCCGCATTGGTGATGCCATCGCTTCTCATTACGCTTGTTACAGTGGCGTTTTCAATCATGTCGACATTTGCGCAGATGAAGGTCAGCAAAAAAAAGATGGAGTTGTCCTCGAAGGAGAGTGGAATGTCCTATGCGCTGATATCGGGCGTGCAGAAGATTAAGTTTTCGGGAGCGGAAATGCGTGCGTTCGCACGGTGGGGAAACCTTTATGCCGAATGGGCGCGTCTTACCTACAATCCTCCGATGTTCCTCAAAATAAACAGTGTTATTTCAAGCGCCATCTCGCTTGCGGGAACGCTTTTGATGTACAGCATTGCGGTATCGTCAGGGGTGTCCGTAGCGAACTACTACGCATTCAATACCGCTTACGGAATGGTTTCGGGGGCATTTATATCGCTTGCGTCAATTACGCTGACTGTGGCGCAGATTAAGCCGATCATGGATATGATAAAACCGATTATGGAGGCTGTTCCCGAAATTTCTGAGGGAAAACAGATGATCACGCGGCTTTCGGGCAACATCGAACTGGATAACGTTTCCTTCCGCTACAACGAAAATATGCCGCTTGTGATTGACGATCTGTCGCTGAAAATCCGTCCGGGGCAGTACGTGGCAATCGTGGGCGCAACCGGGTGCGGGAAGTCCACGCTTTTGCGGCTTATGCTGGGCTTTGAGTCGCCGCAGAAGGGTGCCGTTTACGTTGACGGCAAGGATATTGCGGCGGTGGACTTAAAGTCTTTAAGGCGCAATATCGGCGTGGTAATGCAAAATGGCAAGCTGTTTACGGGAGATATTTTCTCGAATATTATCATATCTGCACCGTGGCTTACTATGGATGAGGCCTGGCATGCTGCCGAATTGGCAGGCATTGCAGAGGATATTCACCGTATGCCGATGGGGATGCACACAATGATTTCCGAGGGCAGTGGCGGAATTTCGGGCGGGCAGCGGCAGCGGCTGATGATTGCCCGTGCTATCGCGCCGAAACCAAGCGTACTGATGTTTGACGAGGCGACTTCAGCGCTGGATAATCTCACGCAGAAAACGGTTTCGAAATCGCTGGACAGTCTGAAATGCACGAGGATTATTATCGCGCACAGGCTTTCTACCATCAAACAGTGCGACAGGATCCTGGTGCTTGATAAGGGAAAGATTATCGAAGACGGGACATATGACGAGTTGATACAAGGGGGAGGTTTTTTTGCAGAACTAGTGGCGAGACAAAGGGTTGACGATACTTCTGAATTGAGGGTATGAAAATTTTTTGGAAATTTATTGGCTCTCGGCGGTTTTGATTCGTATAAAAGAA
>CAJUQU010000281.1 GCA_910588595.1 uncultured Lachnospiraceae bacterium
CGACCACCGAGATCTACACTCTTTCCCTACACGACGCTCTTCCGATCTATGTTGATCTTTTTATCATCTGTCATCATTTTTTGACTTTTTTCCAGATTGTTATTGACCGTCCAGTTACTGTATGGTTTATGATACTATGTACAGAGAGAAAATACAAGATGTATTTTCGGAATCAATTGATTCTGTGAGGGTGATGTCACTGTTCACTCGTTGTCAAAGTAGTGAAAAACATGCGCCAAAATGCCTGCATTTTGTGTGCAAAAACTGTTGCTGTTTACACCTTTATTAAAAATTCGTATCGGAAGCTAGTACTCCATCCGGTCAGAAATTAGCATCGTGAACTGCCTGTTTCGCACCATTGCGTCGTTAAAATTTCTAGACGATGCCACCGCATCGCCTTCGAAATTTTGCCTAGCACTGGCACAAACCATGCAGTCCACAACTCTAATTTCTGTCTGGATGGAGCACTAGTACAGCATTTCCTAATCCCTCATACACTTAGCACTCGCTATTTACGCCATCGCCGCGTTGTCGTCAGTCAACAATGCCACCGCATTGCCTCCTTCCTCCGCCTTGCGCTGACGAAAAGATCAAGCACTAAGTATATGGGGATTAAGAAAACGCTGTACTAGAGCGTGAACAGCAACAGGGTGATTGGAGGGAAAGTTTATGGAACAACAAAATGGATATGAAAAACCTGTGACGCTCGCAAATATTTTGAAATTTGCCGTGCCGACGCTCGCAATGACGGTGTTTATGTCTTTTTACACGATGGTGGACGGGCTGTTTGTGTCAAATCTGATCGGCACGAACGCGCTCTCGGCGATCAATCTGACAGCGCCCATCATACAGCTTGTCACGGCAATCTCGACTATGCTCGCCACCGGCGGCAGCGCGGTCATCATGAAGAAGATGGGCCAGCACAAAACCGATGAGGCGAGGGAGGATTTCACATTTCTGATCCTCGTAAACGTGCTTGTGGGGATCGTGATGTGTGCGGTCGGGTATCTTGCGATGGATCACATTTTTGCCGGCATGAATCTGTCTGCCGATGTGGAGGGCTACTGTGTCGAGTATCTGAGCCGTTATCTGGTATTTACCGTGCCGATCCTGCTGATGAACAACTTCACGCTCTACATGATCGCGAGCGAGAAGGCAACGCTGTCCTTAGTCTGCTCTGTGACGGGCGGCGTCCTGAACATGGTGCTCGACTATGTGTTTATCGGCTTGTTTGACATGGGGATCAGCGGCGCGGCAATCGCGACGGGACTTGGGTATTCGGTGACGGCGGTTGTGGGTCTGTTTGTGTTCAGCCAGAAAAAGAGCCTGCTGCATTTCAGGAAACCTGCATTCCGGTTTGGGGTGCTTGTGAGCGCGGCGACAAACGGGTGCTCGGAGATGGCGACGGCGCTTGTCACCGGGATCATCACGATGATGTTCAACTGGACGATGCTCCACTATGTCGGGGAGGACGGTGTGGCGGCGGTCACGATCATCATGTATGTGCTGATGTTTGCAAGTTCGCTCTACACTGGTTATTCCTACGGTGTCGCACCGATGCTGAGTTTTTATTATGGGGAACAGAACCATGACAAACTAAAGAGACTGGTGTCGGTGAGCCTGCGCGTGATCGCGGCGATCTCCATCGTCACGGTTGCGGCTTCGTTTGCGCTGACAAGACCGCTGGTGTCGGTGTTTGCCCGTCCGGACAATCCGGTCTATGACCTGGCAGTCACGGGAAACAGGATCTGTACGATCGCGCTGTTTTTCATTGGATTCAATATCTTTGCCAGCGGAATGTTCACCGCACTCTCCAATGGGGTCATCTCGGCTGTCCTGGCATTTTCCAGATCGTTTGTGTTCATGCTGATCACGATGATCGTGCTCCCGCTGATCCTCGGCGTGAACGGGATCTGGCTGGCGACGCCTGCGGCGGAGCTGATGGCGCTTGGTTTGTCTGTCTTTATGTTCCTAAAATATCGGAAACAGTACAGATATTAGAATTTTATATTTCTTCAAGAAATTTTAATGTGAATCGCGGTCAGCAGGTGATATACTAAGATTCAATTTATTTTGTGTGGAGGGGGAGCGGAATGGATCATACATTTTACGATGTCGCTGTACTCTTTTTTGCCTACTCGTTTCTCGCGTGGATCGCGGAGACGGCGGTCGCGACGGTACGGTTGAAGGATTTCAGGAACCGCGGTTTTGCTTCGGGACCATTCTGTTTTATCTATGGCTTTACGGGCGTGCTTCTGACGGTTTTCCTGCAGGAGTTAAAGTATGACGCGCTGTTCCTCTTTCTGGGGAGCATGGTGGTGGCGACGGCTGTGGAGTGGTTTGCCGGAAAGATGCTGGAGCAGATGAAACGGAAAAAATGGTGGGATTACGCTGGCAAACGGTGGAATTTTGACGGATATATCTGTCTGCAGTACTCTGTTCTGTGGGGAGTGCTCGGTTTGCTGGCAGTGCGCTATGGAAACGGTGTGATCCTGGGGATCTATCACAGTATGCCTGCCGTCGTGGGGAAGGCACTCATTTGGGGTCTTATGGCGGTGGGGATCATCGATTTTATGGGTTCTTTCATGTCCGTTTACCATATAGAAGAAAAACTTCCGCGGCTGCTTGGATGGAACCACTCGCTACAGCGGTGGACCTTCCGGCTTGCCATGAACATTTCAGGGCATATTGAGAAGAGGATCGGCAGGTCGTACCCGTCCATTTTGGTCGAGAGAGATGACAGCAAGGATCACGAAAAGAACGGGGAGAAATGCGGCTTTGTGCAGGTATTCTGGCTGTTTGTGATCGGGGCGTTTGCCGGGGATATCGTGGAGACATTGTTCTGCAGGATCACGTCGGGTGTGTGGATGAGCCGCAGCAGTCTGGTCTGGGGGGATTTCAGCGTGGTCTGGGGGCTTGCGATCGCCCTTGTGACGGTGCTTTTGTATAAAGACAGGGATAAGCAGGAACAATATATCTTCTGGGTGGGTGTTTTCCTTGGCGGCGCCTATGAGTATATCTGCAGTGTCTTCACGGAGATTGTGTTTGGCAAGGTTTTCTGGGATTACAGTGCCATGCCGTTCAACCTTGGAGGACGGATCAATCTGCTCTACTGCTTTTTCTGGGGAATTGCGGCAGTCGTGTGGATCAAGGGACTGTACCCGAGAGTGGTGCATGTCATCGATGCTGTGCTGAGGAGGACAAGATGGGTGCTGACAAGTGCGCTCATGGTGTTCATGATCCTCAACATCTGTGTCTCCGTGCTGGCGCTGGTGCGGTATGACACGCGCGCTGACAAAAAGGCGGCAGTCCACGGCTGGGAACGATTGATGGATGCACATTTTGATGATGCCAGGATGGAGCGGATCTATCCCAACGCGGTGCGGCAGTGAGACGGTGCAGGGCATTGTCATACAGATGAAATGAGTGCTGGTCATGAAAAAGTTCAAAAAAGTAGTGCGTCTGCTCTGGGTGAACTGGCGGACGATGGCGGAGTTTGAGATTTTATATAAATTGCTGTCCCTGACGGTTTTTGTGCCGGTTTTCTGGGGGATCTTTCATGCGGTCATGAAGATGACAGGGTATGATTATCTGACGATAGAGAACGTGCTGTCCTTTCTGACGAATCCCCTGACGATCGCGGCACTGTCCATATTGTTTGTCTGCATGGCGGTCTACTCCATGATCGATATCGGGGCGGTGATATTTTTGCTGGATCAGTCCTACCAGGGGAACAAGGCGGATCTGATGCAGACTGTGCGATATGCGGTGCGCAATGCCGTCCGGGTTTTTCACAGAAGGAATATACTGGTGGCATTTGCGGTTTTGTTCCTGATCCCGTTTTTGAATATCGGTGTGGCGTCAAGTTTTGTGAGCAGCATCGCCATTCCGGAGTTTATCCTGGATTTTATCAAGGGAAACTGGTATCTGCTGGTTCTGTCTGCCTGTGCTGTGGCAGTGCTTGGATTGCTGATGCTGAGATGGCTGTACGCGTTTCACTATTTTACGCTGGAGGGATGCAGTTTTAAGGAGGCGCGGACGAAAAGCATCAGTCTCGGCAGCAAAAATAAGACAAAAGATCTGGCGGCACTGCTGGGGATCCAGCTTGCAGTTTCTGTTTTATTCCTGGTGTTTGTCATCGCGGGTGTGTGGATCGCGGTATGTCTGGGTGGATTGTTCTCAAAGCTGAAACTGCTCGGAGTCGTGTCGTCGTCGGTTGTGTGGGTCTACCTGGCAGTCTCCCTGTTGATCGTGTCGGCGCTCGGCACGCCGATAAGTTACGCGTGCATCAGCATACTGTACTATGGACATAAAGAGGAAAGACAGGAGGAGATGATCCACGCGCCCGCGACCGGATCCCGCGAAAAGGATGGGTGGAAAAAGGTGCGGTATGCCGTGGAAGGTGTGTTGATCGCAGGATCAGTTGTCTGCTGCAGCTTTTATCTGTATGATGTCTATGATCACAAAGTGAGCATTCAGATCGAGTATATCCGCACGATGGAGGTGACGGCGCACCGCGGTGCTTCTGTCCGTTATCCGGAGAACACGATGGCGGCTTTTGAGGGTGCAAAGGAGCTTGGTGCGGACTGGATCGAGCTGGATGTTCAGCAGAGTAAGGATGGTCAGATCTTTGTGATGCATGACACGAATTTTGCGCGCACTGCGGGTGTTGACCGCAATACATGGGAGATGGATTATGATGAGATGAAACAGCTTGACGTGGGAAGTTTTTTGGACAGCGCGTTTGAGGGGGAGCGCGTTCCATTATTGACCGAGGTGATCGCTTTTGCGAAAAAGAATGACATTCGGCTGAATATCGAGATGAAACCTACAGGGCATGAACACGAGTTTGAAGAGCATGTGGCAAGAATCATAGAGGCGGAACGGTTCTGGGATCGCTGTGTGATCACTTCGCAGGTCTATGATGTTCTGGAGAATGTAAAGCTGTGTGACGACCGGATCCGGACAGTGTATGTCATGAGCCTTGCCTACGGGGATATCAACAGGCTTTCGGCGGCGGATCATTTCAGCGTGGAGGCTTCCAGTGTCACGGAAAAGATCGTTTCTGATGTCCACAATGCGGGGAAGGAGATCTTTGCGTGGACGGTAAATACCGAGGAGAGCATAAACCGCATGATCGATCTGAATGTGGACAATATCATCACGGACGATATCACGCTCGCAAAAGAGTGCATCTATCTGAGCAAGACGAGCGATGTGGTTTCGGAATATGTGAAGTGGCTCGCGAGGTAGATGTGGACGCCGGAGCAGGTTATGCAGATCATAAATGCTTTCTGGAGCAGAATATCCGTTAGTTCTCTGCTTTCTAGTGCTCCATCCAGACAGAAATTAGAGTTGTGGACTGCATGGATCGTGCCAGTGCTAGAGCGTGTTTGAAAAATCATTCCCGCCATCTATATAACGACGCCATAGCGTCGT
>CAJUQU010000282.1 GCA_910588595.1 uncultured Lachnospiraceae bacterium
ACCAGGCTCACTCTCCAGCAGGACATCGCCGCCCATCTGGTCTGCAAGTTTTTTTGCGATGGTGAGCCCAAGACCGTTCCCCTGTATGCTGCGGCTGCGGGAGTCCTCCATCGTGTAAAGCCGCTCAAACACGCTGGCGGCAAACTGTCTCTCGATCCCCTTTCCTTTGTCCACGACGTCAACGAAGACATGACCGCCCTCTTCCCGCAGAAAAAGCCCTACATACTTCCCGTCACTGCCGTACCGTATGACATTTGACAGGAGATTGTTCAGGATCCTGTCGATCGCGTCCCTGTCGCCCATCACAAAAACAGTCTGCTCCGGAATCGCGACCTCCACTTGAAAATCCTTCTGGATCAAAAGCTCGTAAAAGCCAAGTATATTCTCCCTGCACAGCTCGTTGATACTGATCTTTGTCATCTCGATCTTCTTGTCGCCGGATTCGAGCTTTGCCAGCGTAAAAAACTGGTCGATCAGCTCCATCACCTGCTTTGCCTTTGCCTCCACTTTCGCAAGCGTCCCGTCCTCACGACCATTCCGGGCGCAAGCGCCGCTCTCCGCGTGGGCGGACGCAGGCTGCTCGTCCTGCGGACTTCGCAGGCGCATGATTTCCAGATAGCCGAGTATGACCGTCAGCGGCGTCTTGATGTCATGAGAGATATTGGCGAGCATTTTCTTGGAGGCGATCTCCTGTTTTCTGAAATCCGCCTTTATTTTCTGGCGGTCCAGCAGCAGCAGGTTGATCTGTCCGCACAGATCCATCACCACCTTGTCGTCCGTAAAGACCACGACCTGCTCCGCACTGTCATTTTCCAGGATATCCGACAATTTGTCTGTGATCTCTTTCAGTTTTGCCCGTGTTCCCATGTTCATTTCAAATCCCCCAGTTTGTATCCGATCCCCCACACCGTGACGACGTACTTTGGATCGCGGGGATTGTCCTCGATCTTGTTGCGCAGTCTGCTGATATGGACGTTGACCGCATTCTCGTCTCCCAGATAAGCGTCGTTCCACACCAGCGAGTACATCTGTTCTTTTGTGTAGACCTTCTTGGGATTTTTCATGAGCAGATGCAGTATCTCAAACTCCTTTGCCGTCAGTTCGATCTTCCTGCCGCCCTTTGACACAGAATAGTCCCCTGTATTGAGCACCAGATCCCCTATCGTGATGATGTCCTGCTCCGCGGCTGCGCCCGCCGCATACTGTGTATTCCTCCGGATATTTGCCTTGATCCTGGCGAGCACCTCCGTGACCGAAAAAGGTTTCGTCACATAGTCGTCCGCCCCGAGCCCCAGCCCCAGCGCCTTATCCGAATCCGTGTTCTTTGCGGAGATGATCATGATCGGCACAGTGCTCGACGCCCTTATGGTCTTCATGACCTCCATTCCACTGATCTTGGGGATCATGAGATCCAGCAGCACGATGCTGTACTCATCCGCAAAGAACCTCTCACAGGCACTCTCCCCATCGTATGCAGTCACGACCTCATAATTTTCAGTTATCAAAAAATTTTTCAGCATTTCGCTGATCTCTGTATCGTCCTCAACCAACAGTATCTTCATCGCTCCATACTTCCTTTTCCGGCTGCAATCCAGCCTTTATCTATTACACCAGGCGTCTTCGACTTTTCCGCATGATCTTTCCGCCTCTGCCCTCCTTCTATTATCTTACCACAATCTGCACATTTTCGCCAGATACATCAAAACGATAGCAAACTATGTAACAGCTCAGCCTTCGACTTCCTGTTACAAGCATCAAGCCAACCGCTATGCTTTCTCACGGACTTCACAGTGTGGTGCGAAGTCCTGGGCTGAACTGCAACCAAAATATCAATATATCAATCGCGCCCCGTGCGCCTTAGTTCCTCTGCACGGGGCTGCACATAAAAAAACTGACACAGCCTGACTGTTCTATCTCTCCGAGCAAAACCACTACGGTAATTTCAATCGAAAAAATAGTTAGCACAACCTGTATCAGTTATTTTCCTGCATTTTTTAGTCAATGCCCATCCCGGTCCTACAGCAGATCCTTTGTCTCCGCATTGAAAACGGACAGATACACCGACACTGCCGACAGCACGAACAATACCACAAAAAACGGAGTGTTGTTGACCAGACTGACCGTTCCGACGTTTCCCTGCGTGAAGAGGACAAGGATAACAGCCGTCACGATCGTCGCCTTGGAGGATTTCATCCTCAGACCCACCGGCAATGAGATGTAGGTTATACTCACCATCGCCGCCGAGCGGATCAGAAGATCGAGCCAGAAGGACAGCGATCCAAACTGGATCTCCGCCATCGATATCCCCAGGACAGGGCTTGACAGCAGCAGAATGGCATAGATCAGCAGCTTGCTTGCGATCATCGCGGTCATGTTGAAGATCCACACCGCCGCCATCTGCGACAACAATATCTTCCTGCGCTTGATCGGATAAGAAAACATCAGGTGCATGGTCTTTTTGGTATAGGCGCTCACGATAAAGGACGCAAGCATGATCGCTGTAAAAACGATGTACGCTATATCGACAAAAAGCTCCACTGTCGTTCCCACGATACCCTTTCCGTACAGATAGGAAGCATCGATCTCCTCCCGCTGCAGTTCTCCTGCCATCGGCAGGATCAGAAGCGCAATGACAGCCGTCATGATCGCAGCATTCCTGACAAATTTTAAAATATTGTTTTTCTTCCATTCCAGTCGTATCAGCTTCATCATGATCGCACACCCTCCCCCGTTAACTTCAGGAAATAATCTTCCAGACTTTCTGATTGTTTTCCGATAAAATAGATATCCACATCGTTCAATGTGAGCGCTTTTGACAGCTCCTTTGTGGTTGCCTGTTCATCGTAGACGCGGATCGTATGCCCGTCAACCACCTTAAAGTTCTTTAACAACAATTTATCCGCCAGGACGTACGCCGCCTTTTTCGTGTCCTCCACGGCAATCTCAATGTACGCGGTATTCATCTCGGAGATCTCCCGCATGGAAATCTCTTTCATCATTTTTCCGTGATCGATGACACCGATCGTGTCCGCGATGCTCTCCACCTCCGAGAGTATATGGCTGGAAATGATGATCGTGATCCCGTATTCCGTGCACAGCATCCGGAACAGATCCCGAAGCTGCTTCATGCCCGCCGGATCCAGTCCGTTCGTCGGCTCATCGAGCACCAAGAGCTCCGGTCTGCACAGGATCGCGCGGGCGATCCCCAGGCGCTGCTTCATGCCCAGCGAGTAGCGTTTCACCAGCTGGTCTCCCGCGTCCTGCAGCCCAAGCATTTCCAGTGCGTGATCCACACTATCAGGCACATAATAGCCCATGTACTCGCAGTGCAGCTGCAGGTTCTCCCGCCCGCTCATGTGCTCATAAAAACACGGAAATTCGATGATACTCCCCATACGCTTTAACACCTCATACGACGTCGGCGTCAGTGTCTCGCCGAACAGCTCCACCGTCCCGAACGTCGGCTTCCACAGATTGGTGAGCATCTTCATCACCGTCGTCTTACCCGCACCGTTTGGTCCGAGAAATCCGTAGATCTCTCCCTTTTTCACATGGATATTGACCTCCTTGACGAGCTCCTTGCCGTCGATGACCTTGGTCAGCTGATTGGTCTGTACGATATTTTCTGATCGATTCTTATTCATTGGCATATACGCTGCCTCCTCTCCGAAAACCAGTATAGCAGTACGATTTTTCAAAACTATTGCCTAATTCTTACGAATTTCTTTCGAGCCACACAAAACACCAAAAAACCGACCAGCAACAGCAGATAAAAGCTGATGCCCCGCGTGATGCACACCGATACCACCAGATATTTCCCCACAAATATATCGCGGAACACACTGCGGTACATCGCCTCCGTGATCCCCTGTGCCCCGGGGATCGGCAGCATGTCCACCGCAATGTAGACAGCCGCCTGTACCAGCACGACGTCCGCCATCGCCACACCAAAAAGCCCCAGCCCGCGATATACCATATACGTCATCACAAACACGCTGAACCGCTGCAGAAACGTCCCTGCGACAGTCATTCCGATCAGCCGCCTGTGGCTTTTCAGGAAAAGGACTGTCTGCTGATAACCGGACAAAAACTGCTCCATCTTATCCCTTCTCTTTTCCGATCTCTTCCACAGACGAAAACGCACCATGACATTCTCGATCCGATAAAAGCATGTCCTGATCGTCCGCTGCGAAAACATGACCATGAGCAGTATCACCACCAGAACGATATTCAGAAAAAGCCCCAGAAAATACAATCCGCAATACGCCTGCAGATACCGTCTCAGCGGCGCGCCCCAAAACAGCAGCAGCCCGATCCCGATCAGCACAAGTACCAGTTTGTAGATGACAGCGACCGTCATCAGGACAACGGAAGCCGCCGACAGCGAATTGCCGTCGCGCTTCATATAGTAGAGCTGCATCGGCTGCCCTCCGGTCGCAGAGGGCGTGATCCCCGAAAAAAAGAACCCGATAAACGAGTACGAGACACAGCGCGGGAGCGTCGTCCGCTCCCCGATCCCCCTCAGCAGATACCAGATCATGCAGCCCTCCCCAGCCACAAAAAAGACAGCGAGAAAGGCAGATGCCGCCAGGTACACCCCCGACATCTGCCTGATCGCACCGACAATCTCCGCGATATCCTGCCCCCGGAAAACGCTCCTGAAAGTCAACCCCATGATGACGGCAAAAATGCCCGCATTCACGACCAGCTCACGAATCTTTTTCTTATTCATAAGCAGTGGCTCCCTCTACCTTTGCGCACGCCATATTACAGCATGACAGTTTATGGCATGTCATTTTACAGCATGACGCTTTACAGCACGGGCTCCCGTCCGCAATTTCGCATAATCTTCCCTCGAATATCACGCGCATCCTGCCATATGCATAAAAATCCTTCGGCGTCACAAGCGAGAAATGCTTCCCGGCGATCCGAATCCCATTTTCCTGCAATACCTTTGCAATATACGACGAACAGGTATACTGATCCCTGATAAAAAACGGGATATTCATCAGAATGAACGGCAGCCCCAGCACCGCGTAATGTATATAAAACCGCCTCTGGTAATCCTCCTGCAGCTGCTTCATGATCCCCCGTTTCTGTGCCTCCGTGCATTCCAGCTCGCAGATGCGGTAATATGCCGTGGGAAAAGCGCGCAAAATGCGGTTCTTATCTTCCTTCTCAAACCCTGCAAAGACAGGGACTGCCGGATTGCGCCTCCCCACGCTGTACGCCTCCCTCAGCTCCGCGTCGGACGCGATCACGACATGAATATACCGCTGTCTCAAAAATCCCCGGATCAGCGCCGCAAAAAATCCCGGCGTGTCCACAAGGGCTATGTACATATGCGCCATACCAAACCCTCCTCACCCTATTGAAAC
>CAJUQU010000283.1 GCA_910588595.1 uncultured Lachnospiraceae bacterium
CAGGGGGCTTGCAGCGTGCGGTGCACATGTGGACACCGCGATCCCGCACAGGATACGCGATGGGTACGGCTTGAACGAACATCTGATACAGGAGGCGTACGACGCCGGTACTGACACTGTGCTCACCTGTGACAACGGCATTGCCGCGTATGATAAGATCGCATTTGCGAATGAGCTCAAAATGACAGTGATCGTGACGGATCACCATGAGGTTCCCTACGATGAGGTTGACGGGGAGAGGCGGTACAATGTGCCGCAGGCAAGCGCGGTCATCGATCCCAAGCAGGAGGACTGCAGATACCCGTTTTCAGGGATCTGCGGCGCAGTGGTGGCGTACAAGCTCGTTCTTGCGCTGGCGGCGGCGAACGGGGGTGTACACTGGCGGGATGTGATGGAGTCAGATCTTGGTCTGGAGCTGTTGGAGTTTGCGGCGTTTGCCACGATCGGGGACGTGATGGAACTGCGCGATGAGAACCGCATTATCGTAAAGAGCGGACTGGAACTGATGGCGCACACGCGGAATATCGGGTTGAAAGCGCTGATGCAGGCGACGGAGACAAAGCCGGAGAGCATAAAGCCTTACACGATCGGTTTTGTGCTCGGTCCCTGTCTCAATGCCACGGGAAGGCTGGACACGGCGGTCAACGCGCTGGAGCTGTTTCAGACCACAGATGCGGGCAGGGCAGCGGTTCTGGCAGGTGATCTGAAAGCTATGAATGACAGCCGAAAGGAGCTCACACTAAAAGGGGTTGACGAGGCGGTAGCGCAGATTGAGAACAGCGGACTTATGCAGGACAGGGTACTTGTCGTGTATCTGCCCAAAGTGCACGAGAGCCTCGCGGGCATCATCGCGGGCAGAGTCCGCGAGAAGTATGGAAAACCAGCATTTGTGCTCACCAAGGCGGAGGAGGGCGTAAAAGGTTCCGGGCGCTCCATCGAGGCATTTCACATGTATGATGAGCTGACAAAGTGCAAGGAGCTCTTCACGAAATATGGGGGACACAAGCTTGCAGCAGGTCTGTCCCTTGCGGAGGAGGACGTGGACGAGCTCCGGCGCAGACTCAATGAGAACTGTCGGCTGACAGACGAGGATTTTGAGGAGAAAGTGCTGATCGACGTGCCGATGCCGATGGCGTATGCAAGTATTGACTTTGTCGCGGAGCTTGCGCGGCTCGAACCTTTTGGAAACGGCAATCCCAAGCCGCAGTTTGCACAGAAAAACGTCCGCTTTCTCAGCGGGCGGGTGCTCGGAGCCAAACACAACGTGGGGAAGTACACAGTGGCGGACGAGGAGGGCAGGAGGCATGAGCTGATCTATTTTGGCGATTTGGAGGCATTTCATGCATATGTGGCTGCAAAATATGGCACCGACGCGCTGGACAGACTTTACCAAACAGGTGCGCTCAGCGTACAGTCCCAGCCGATCGTTCTGTCCGTCGTATATTATCCGGATGTGAACGAGTACCGGGGAAATGTGTCCCTGCAGATGGTCATGAAGTATTACCAGTAAAGGGAAGACATGGATTTTTATGATATGCTTAATCCTTTGTTAAGAAAAATAATCTTATTTTTATGAATTAAACACATTTCTGACACATTTATTGGTTATAGTAATATACAGATAGTTGAAACACTCACTATCTCCCCCCTCATAAGAAAATATGCGATAAGAGCCAGGTCTTCCTGGCTCTTATTGTGTCTTTTGTTCATCCCGGTAGTCGGAGCGTGAACAGCAGCGCGTCCTCTGTGCAAATTCTGTATTTCTCCGCACGCTTTTCTTGATAAAACGCGGGGGATATGGTATTCTTTAGATACGGTTCAGTCCGATGCCTGGAGAGGTCTGTTACGGGAGGCCGCAGGCTGGGCGGATAGGTTTGTAGAATTTCAATATTTTGATAATATTATAAGAGTATAGGAAAAATCAGCAAAGGGGCAAGTGATAGAAATGGTTCAGTGTAGGGATCTGCTTAGGGGTTTTGAGTACGAATGTATCAAGGGCAGCACAAATGTCGCGGTATCTGAGGTGGTAAATGACTCCAGAAAGATTACAGAGGGCTGTCTTTTTATATGCATACAGGGGGCAAAGTTTGACGGTCACACGGCGGCGGCAGAGGCGGTACACAAGGGTGCGGCAGTGATCGTGGTCAATCATGAGGTGGAACTCGGGGACGGGGCGGAGGTGACAGTGATCCGGGTTGCGGATACCAGATATGCGATGGCGTTCATTGCGGCGAATTATTATGGAAATCCGGCTGACGGTATGAAGATCATCGGTGTGACAGGGACAAAGGGAAAGACAACAACGGCATATTTCGTCAAGTACATATTGGAGAAGGCAGGCTACAAGGTAGGGCTTGTCGGGACGGTCGAGGCGATCATAGGGGATAAAGTGATTCCTGCGACGAACACGACACCTGAGTCCACCACACTGCAAAGATATTTTAAGGAAATGAAGGAAGCGGGATGCCAGGTGGTCGTGATGGAAGCGTCGTCGCAGGGGCTCAAAATGCACCGGACACAGGGATTCGTGTTTGATTACGGCATATTTACCAATCTGGAGCCGGATCATATCGCGCCGGATGAGCACGCGACCTTTGAGGAGTATCTTGCGTGCAAGGCGATGCTGTTTCGGCAGTGCAGAGTCGGCATCGTCAACTGTGACGACAGGCACTGGAGACAGATCACTGAGGGGCACACCTGCGCGCTGGAGACCTACGGTTTTGATGAAGGCGCAGACTTGCGCGGAAGCGACTTGAACCTTGTGACCGGGGCAGGTTTTCTGGGGATCGACTTCAAGGTGTCCGGTCTGCTGGATATGGAGATACAGACAGATATTCCGGGGAAATTCAACGCCTACAATGCGCTGACGGCAGTTGCGATCTGCAGACATTTCGGCGTGAAGGAGCAGGACATCAAGAATGCGCTTCTGGGTGCAAAAGTGAAAGGCAGGATCGAGATGGTAAAGGTGTCAGATGATTTCACCCTGATGATCGATTATGCGCACAATGCCATGGCACTCGAAAGTCTGCTCGCCACACTCAGGGAGTACCAGCCTGCCCGGCTCGTGTGCCTCTTTGGCTGCGGCGGGAACCGCTCAAAGCTCAGACGCTACGAGATGGGAGAGGTGAGCGGGCGGCTTGCGGACCTCACGATCATCACGTCGGACAATCCGCGCTTTGAGGAGCCGCAGGATATCATCGAGGATATCAAGGTCGGCATCGGCAGGACGGACGGCAGGTACATCGAGATCTGCGACCGCAGGGAGGCAGTCAAGTATGCCATCACACACGGGCAGAAAGGGGATATCATCGTGCTTGCCGGGAAAGGGCATGAGGACTACCAGGAGATCAGAGGAGTCAAATATCCGATGGATGAGCGGGTGATCATTCAGGAAATATTAGAGGAGCTTGACGGTGTCAGATGAGTCGGAATAAAGGAACAAGGCTATGACAGGCAGATTTGCTAATATTATAGTGGACATATCCCATGAAAAGGTCGACAGACCTTTTCAGTATCGTATACCGGATGCGCTGATGGGAAAGCTTGAGGTCGGAATGGCTGTGATGATACCCTTTGGGCGTGGCAATAAGCAGATCAAGGGATATGTGATGGAGATCACCGACAGGGTGGGGTACGATGAGTCAAAGCTGAAATCCGTCGACTCTATAGTGAGGGACAGCATCAGCGCCCATGGCGATTCTATCAGACTGGCGTGGTGGATCAGGGAAAATTATGGATCGACGATGATCGCCGCGCTTAAGACAGTACTTCCGGTGAAAAAAAAGATAAAGCAGGTTGTCAAAAAGACAATTGTCTGTAAGGTCGATGCGGATACGGCGTCACAGAAAGCATTGGAATTTGAGTCAAAGAACCAGAAGGCCAAAGCACGGCTTATGCGGGAGCTCGCAAGGCAGCCAGCGCTGCCGCAATCTCTGATCACGGGAAAGCTAAATGTCACAACACAGACGATACAGACGCTGGAAAAAGCAGAGCTCATCGAGGTACAGACAGAAGATATATACAGAAGTGCGCTGCCGGAGCAACTCTCTGCTCCACCCAGGGACAGCTGGCAGAAAAAACAGTTGTCCGGGAATCAGAGCAGGATCGTGGACAGTATTGCCGCTGATTTCAGAGCGGGTGTGCGCAGGACATATTTGATTCATGGAGTGACAGGCAGCGGCAAGACGGAAGTCTATATGGAACTGATCGGGAGGATCATCGCGGATGGCAGGCAGGCAGTTATGCTCATACCAGAGATCGCCCTTACCTATCAGACACTTATGCGGTTTTACCAGCGGTTTGGTGACAGGGTGTCCGTGATGAACTCGCGCCTTTCTGCCGGTGAGCGCTCTGACCAGTATGAGCGCGCGGCGAGGGGGGATATTGACATCATGATCGGTCCGCGGTCCGCGCTGTTTGCGCCGTTTGAGCGGCTGGGGCTTGTGATCATGGACGAGGAGCATGAGGGCAGCTACAAGAGCGAGAGTATGCCCAAATACCACGCAAGAGAGGTGGCAGGTGAACTATGCCGCATGAAGAACGCCAGTTTGGTACTGGGCTCTGCAACGCCGTCGATCGAGACCTACTACCGGGCAAAAAAAGGGGAGATCGGACTGTTTGTGCTGAAGGAAAGGCTTGCAGGCGGACAGCTTCCAAAAGTGTATGTGGAGGATCTGCGGAGTGAGTTAAAAAGCGGGAACCGCTCAATATTCAGCAGGAGACTCTACGGATTGATCGATGACAGGCTGAAAAAAGGCGAGCAGACGATGCTCTTTATCAACCGCAGGGGATATGCGGGCTTCGTGTCGTGCCGGTCGTGCGGTCATGTCATGAAGTGCCCTCACTGCGACGTGTCCCTGTCGGAACACACGGACCGTTACAGGAAAGTGAGCAGGCTGGTATGCCATTACTGTGGTTTTGTGATGCCGGGGGTTACGAGCTGCCCAAAGTGCGGTTCGAAGTACATTCTGGGTTTCAGGGCGGGAACACAGCAGATCGAGGAGCTTTTGAACAGGGAATTTCCGGCGGCGCGCGTGCTTCGGATGGATGCGGACACGACAAAGAGCAAGGACAGCTATGAACGGATCCTGTCGCAGTTTGCGGACGGAGAGGCAGATATCCTCGTGGGGACGCAGATGATCGTGAAGGGGCATGATTTTGCCAGGGTTACGCTGGTGGGGGTCCTGGCGGCGGATATGTCCCTGCATGCCGGTGATTACAGGGCAGGTGAGCGGACTTTCCAGCTGCTCACGCAGGCAGCCGGGCGGGCGGGCAGAAGTGCGCTTGCGGGGGAGGTTGTCATACAGACCTACCAGCCAGAGCATTACGCCGTCGTTCATGCAGCCAGAGATCGGAAGAGCGTCG
>CAJUQU010000284.1 GCA_910588595.1 uncultured Lachnospiraceae bacterium
AAATAATAACCCTAAATGTAAAGGGACTGGGGAATTGACATTATTGGATTTTCTGGAGGCGGCTGATGGCAGGGGAAGCGGTCTTGCTGAAAAAAGGTTTGCACTGGCAGGCGGCGGCACGCTGACTTGTCCGATTTTAACAACGGGCGGTTATGGTGCTGTGATTGAATGCCAGGGTGTAAAAGCCCTGTCAAACACAGGCAATGGGTGGAGTTATGAAATGACACCTGCAGAGCTTGCCAAAAAGAATGAATTTTATGCTATCTATTGGGCAGAGTATCGCTCTGTTAAGAATAGCGCAGGGGCAGAGCTTTCAGAATTGCCGGATTATCTGGAGGAGAAGCCCTCTTTTGACAGGAAAGCATAAACAGGCGGCCAGAACATATTATTTCGCCACAGCAGGCATTACATACCAGATTTCCAATCTGGAAAAAACTCAAAAGGAGTCAACACAAAATGGAATATGTACTAAAAACGAATCATCTCACGAAAACCATAGGAGGGAAAGATATTGTCAGCGACATTGAACTTCATGTGAAAAAGGGGGAGATTTACGGTTTCCTCGGTCCCAATGGAGCAGGAAAAACTTCCATTATGAAAATGATGACAAATTTATGGAAGCCTACTTCGGGGACAATAGAACTTTTTGGAGAAACGGTAACTCCCAAATCCTATGAAATCTTAAAACGTATGGGCAGCATTATTGAATTTCCTGCTTTTTATGAACACATGACGGGTAAGGAGAATCTGCAAATTCATTGTGAATATATGGGTTTTTCTGATTTTTCAAGCATTGAGAAAACACTGGATCTTCTTGATCTGGCGGATGCTGCGGATAAATTGGTAAAAAGCTATTCATTGGGAATGAAGGAGCGTTTGGGAATTGCAAGGGCTATTTTATGCAAGCCGGAGCTGTTAATTTTAGATGAACCCACGAATGGGCTTGATCCTGCCGGAATGAAGCAGGTCCGTGATCTGTTAAAGCGTTTGTCCAGAGAACAGGGCGTTACAGTGATCATTTCCAGCCATATCCTATCTGAAATAGAGAGCATTGCTGATACAGTCGGCATTATTCATCATGGTAAAATGATGAAAGAAGTCAGCATGAAGGATATTGAGGAAATGAATCAGAATTATATCGAAGTAGCTGTTTCTGATACAAAAAGAGCAACACACATTTTGATAGAGAAATTAAACCTTTCCAATTTCAAAGTTGTTGATGATGACAAAGTGCGTATTTATGACCACGATGCGAGTACCCAGGTAATATCCAAGGCGTTTGCGCTTAATGATGTTGAAATAATGGCTATCGGCAAAAATACGGAGACACTGGAAGATTATTTCCTGAAGTTGACAGGAGGTGTGGAATAATGCTTAATCTGATCAGGCTGGAATGGAAGAAAAACAATATCGGAAAATATATCCGCAATGCTGCCATTATGACATTTGTTCTGCTGTTTTTCATTCTTTTAATGGCGGGAGAATTGGACGCTGACACGTCTATGGAGGCTTATAATGGAAGTGTGGTAAATACTACTGTTGATTTATTTACCCATATGGGATACATAGTATTCACAGGTGTAATGATAGCTTCTTTTATAGTCGGGGCATACGAAAAAAAGACGATCAATCTGATGTTTTCTTATCCCATTAAACGGCAGACAGTTTTGATGTCAAAAGTTTTGGCTGTCTGGATTTTTAACTTTGTGGCATTAACATTAAGCAAGATATTGATTTATGCTATATTGTTGTGTACGAAATCCTTAACGAATATATCCGGGAGCAGTATCCAATTTGCAATGCCGTCTTTCTGGCTGAATATCGTCATCAGTTCGATAGCAATGGTTAGCGTAAGTTTCATTGCATTACTCATTGGATTGAAAATGAAATCGGGTAAAGCTGCAATCATTACGTCCGTGATCCTCGTATGCGTCACACAGGGAAATGTTGGAACCTATACATTAGTCGGCAATGCCCCGTTTTATGCACTGTTATTTGTGCTTGCGGGTTTGTCAGTCATTTTATCAATTTATAATGTTGAAACAAAAGATGTAATGTGAATATGCGAAAGCAGTCATGTTGGAGAATAGGATTGGCATGGGAAACCGTCATGTATGTTATAAGTGGGGGCAGTATTAGCATAAATCAAAGTAACTCGTAGAATTGGAGGAGTGAAAATGGGTATCAGCGGAATAGCAGCAGACTATTATCAGGCGGGATATGTGAACAGTAAATCCGCAAAAGTAGAAGAAGGGAAGAATTTTGCGGAGATCGTTGAACAGAAATCAGTGGAGGCAGATAAACAATATTGTCTGGACAGGGCATCCGAAGCATTCGATACAATAGGAGCATATGCGCCTGATGAAGTAAGGCAGGCGTGGATGGAAGCATCGGAACAAACAGGCTCAAATGGGTTTTCCATAACCAGTGATGGGAAGCATTTTCATATTCCCAAATTGTTGGTACAACATGCCATTAGATGGTATAACGGCGAGGTCGATCCGGATAATATATTGGGAAATTCCGTTGAAAGTGCAATCAGGGTTGCGGAAAAAGCGTTATATGATATAGATCATCCGCTTCCCGGTACGCCGGCAAAAAGTATAGAGGTGCAGCAAGAGATTATGAAAGAGCGCGCATTTTATGTAGCTTTTCTTGAAAAACTGCAACAACTTTCATGATAATACTAGGACTTAGCACAGGCGGCTTTGAATGACATAGGTTGTCTTGTATCAAATTGACAGACAGAGAAGGGAGTAGTTTTTTATGAAAAAATCAATTACAGCAGGTTTGGCATTACTATGTGTATGCATGATAATACTGGGAGGATGCTCTTCTGCTCCTGAAACAAAAACTTTTTCGTTTGAAAGTCCTCAAAAAATCACTGTCACATCTATTAGTGGAGAGAAGAAGGAAGTCACGGACGAAGATATAATGCAGCAGATTACGGACAATATTACATCTATTCAGTTTGAAAGAGGAGAATCGAGCGAAGATACAAACGGCTTTGGTTCCATGATTTCATGGTATGATATGAATGGCGATGTGATGGAAACTATCTCCGTTATGAGTGATGACACGATCATATACAACAGCTATTTCTGGACAGCTATGAACGGAAGTATTGATATGGAAGTGATAAGTGATGTTCTGTCAACAATTTTGGAAGCTAATCAAGACGGTCAAGAAGATTGGGAAGATAAGGCGCTTCTGGAAGAGTATGCGGCTTATGGTATTGAAAAAGAGGATAATTTCTATTATTACCAGGGTGAGTTGGTATATATTATCAAGGATGAGCGTCCTGACAGTTCCGTTTATAGGCTTAATACAGATTCAAAAGGAGCAGTCAGCATTAAGGTTATCCGGAATGCAGGGGGAGAAATCACGAGTGTTACTTATATGACTGAGGAAGAAGTGGCAAAGGCATTGCCCAGGATTTTAGGTGGCGCGTCCTACTTAGATGGTGCAACAATGGAAGAGACAGAATATTCTGATATCAATGCCGAAGAATTAGCGGATACATTTGGTATTATGGTTTCATTGCCAGAGAATACAAATTTGCAATCATAGGAGAAGTTAAAGAAATTTCTGAATCTATTCCCAAAGTTGCATTGAGCATTATCTATAAGCTGGACTGACTGAAAGGAGGCAGTATGGGAAAACGAATAGCATTTACTATAGTAACAGCATGTGTTTTGTTGATAACAGGGTGTGGAGCTTCAAACAGTGCAGAGACTCCCGCTGGTGCAGATAGTCAAATGTCGGAAAATGCCGGACAGAACGATACAGAGGAAAACATAGCAACAGATGGTATTGCAGACTATCCGGCAGCGATTATGGTAAATGACACGGTTTATCTGGTAGAGGGTAATCCTATGCCCACAGAAGTTGATGAAAGTGCGATTATCGGATATACAGAGTCATATACAGGTACTTTTCCGGAAAATAACGGAGAAACTAATTTTAATCCTGAATTGGGAATGCCATATG
Source organism: uncultured Lachnospiraceae bacterium (assembly GCA_910588595.1). GTDB lineage: Bacteria > Bacillota > Clostridia > Lachnospirales > Lachnospiraceae > COE1. Next base: position 3,991 of record CAJUQU010000284.1, read on the forward strand.
CACAAGTGGAGGGCGGAATAGCAGTTTTATATAAGAACGAATGGTATTTAGGCACTCCATTTTATAATGAAAATGCTATTACCTTTACTGGGATAATCGTTGACCATACTGTTGAGTCATTAGTGCCTGTTGTTTGTGTAAAAACGCTGGGAGAAGAAGTAATTCCGTATGAAGTGGTATTTTTTGAATTGCCGGAAGGTGAAGAAGATTGGGCATTAAAGATAGGTGCAGAAGTGCTTATTACTTGTTCCGGTGATTTTACAGAGCCGGCACCGCACTATGGAACACTTATCTCCATAAGAAATGCGGATACCGATGTATTATTACCGTTGGACGGAGTAACGATGGAAGTGACAGAATGTTCCGATACCAGTGTTACCGTCAGGATTGTGAATGACACAGATAAGGATATACAGTGTGGAGAGGACTTCTGTCTGGAAATGCAGGATGAAGAAACTGGTGAGTGGAGGGAACTGGATGAAGTAATTGACAATGCTGCTTTTAATGCGATTGCTTATATGGTTCAGAAAGATTCACCCTATGAAGCGGTTATTGACTTTGAATGGCTCTATGGGAAGCTGGAACCGGGCAGATACCGTATTGTAAAAACTGTTACGGATTTTAGGGGAACCGGGGATTTTACAGATTATACTTTTATAGCGGAATTTAGCATTTAAAGAAGAAGTACAGTACACGCTTTGAAGGGTGTTGTTGATAAAACTGGAAGCTAATAGAGGAACGTGACAATTATGGAAAAGAAACTGGTTGTAAATGAAAAAGAGTATGAAATATTCAAGTTATTAGGAAAGGGAAAAGGTGGGTATTCTTATCTGGCAAGCGACGGAACTCAAAAGTACGTTCTCAAGCAAATCCATCATGAACCTTGTGACTATTACCAGTTTGGGAATAAGGTTGAGGCAGAAATAAACGACTATAATCGGCTAAAGGAAATCGGGATAAAGATTCCTGTTATGATTGATGTTGATGTAAAGAATGAACGCATTTTAAAAGAGTTTATTGACGGTGATACCATTTACGAGTTGATTTTGCAGGATAAGATGAAATCCGTTTATGTCGATCAGTTGCGCAGTATGTGTGCTTTACTATATGCTGCCCATATAAATATAGATTATTTTCCGACAAACTTTGTAGTGCAGAATGAAGTAATTTATTATATTGATTTTGAGTGCAATGAATACATGGATGAATGGAATTTTGAAAATTGGGGCATTAAATACTGGTCAAAAACTCCTGAGTTCCTGCAATATGTGAAAGAACATACATGATTCAGGTTTTAATCTGTGTGAAAGGTGACAGCCTATGAACGATAATAAATCTGCATTTAGGTCAGACGAGTATGATAGAAAAATCA
>CAJUQU010000285.1 GCA_910588595.1 uncultured Lachnospiraceae bacterium
TTATTTTGATATTGGTTTCTATCATTTTTACAGTGATTGTTTTGATGCAGGAAGGTAAATCCGCAGGACTTGGTGCGATCAGCGGTGTAGCTGAGACTTACTGGGGCAAGAACAAAGGCCGTTCCATGGAGGGGGCGCTTGTCAAGTTTACCAAGATATTGGGCATTGTATTTATGCTGCTTGCAATTGTTTTAAATATCAATTTCTAATATTTAAGATAAAACCATGAAACACTCTTGTAATAAGAGTGTTTTTTCATGATAAGGATCTGTGAGTAAATGTCTCTGCCACGGAGGAGTCAAAGGGGCAGACAAAACTGTGCAATTTGTGTTTGATGTATTTGATCAAGAAGGGATAGAAATGTCAGATAAGAGAAAGAAAGTGATCATGGATCTGGTATCGGCGGAATTTTACGTGCCGATGAAAGAGAAAGAGCTTGCAGTCATGCTGCAGGTCTCGAAGGAGGACAGAGGGGAGCTGAACCGCATCCTGAACGAACTCCTGGCGGAAGGAAAGCTGTCACTCACCAAGAAGGGAAAGTTTATCAAGGCGAAATATTCGGATAAGGAGCTTGTCGGGACTTTTATCAGTCATCCGAAGGGATTTGGATTTGTGGAGATCGAAGGAAGGGACGAGGATCTGTACATTCCGGAGAATTTTGTGAACGGGGCATTCCACAAGGATACAGTCAGGGTGTCACTGTTGTCAGGATACAGTGCAGGACAGAATGGCAGACGGCAGGAGGCACAGGTTATAGAGATCCTGGCGAGGGGCATGAAGCAGATCGTGGGAATCTATGACAAGAGCAATAAGAACTATGGATTCGTAATGCCGGACAACACGAAAGTCGGTGAGGATATCTTTGTGCCGGTGGAGCGCTCCAAGGGGGCTGTATCAGGGCACAAAGTGGTCTGCGAGATCACAGATTACGGCAAAAACAACCGGAAGCCGGAGGGAAAGATAACGGAGATCCTGGGGCATGTCAACGACCCCGGCGTGGATATCATGTCGATCGTGAAGGGCTATGAGCTCCCGACCGAATTTTCCGAGAAGATCATGCACCAGGTGGAGCGGGTGGCAAATGAAGTGTCCGAGGCGGATATGGCAGGGCGGCGTGACCTGCGCGCTGTACAGATGGTGACGATCGACGGCGAGGATGCGAAAGACCTCGACGATGCGGTCAGCCTCACCAGAGACGGCGCGCTGTACCAGCTGGGTGTGCACATCGCGGATGTGACCAACTATGTGCAGGAGAACTCTGCGCTGGACTGGGAGGCGAGAGAGCGCGGAACGAGTGTCTATCTGGTGGACAGGGTGATCCCCATGCTGCCGCATAAGCTCTCCAACGGTATCTGTTCCCTGAATGCGGGGGAGAACAGGCTGGCGCTGAGCTGTCTCATGACGATCGATCAGAAGGGCGAGGTGGTGAGCCATGAGATCGTGGAGTCCGTCATCAGGGTGGACCGGCGCATGTCCTACACGAGTGTGAAAAAGATTCTGGACGACAAAGATGAAGAGACATGCAGGGAGTACGAAGAGCTGGTGCCGATGTTTGAATTGATGCGGGAGCTTGCCGGAATACTGCGTGAGAAGCGCAAAAAGAGGGGTTCTATTGATTTTGATTTCCCGGAGAGCAAGATCATCCTGGACGGACAGGGACATCCGGTCGAGATCAAGCCGTATGAGCGGAATGTGGCGACCAAGATCATAGAGGATTTTATGCTGATCGCCAACGAGACTGTCGCGGAGCACTTTCACTGGATGGAGCTGCCGTTCGTGTACAGGACGCACGACAATCCCGATCCGGAAAAGATCAGCAAACTTGGCACGTTTATAAGGAATTTCGGATATTCGATCAAGAGCAGGCAGGAGGAGATCCATCCCAAGGAATTGCAGAAACTGCTCGCGAAGATCGAGGACACACCAGAGGAGGCGCTGATCAGCAGACTGACGCTGAGAAGTATGAAGCAGGCAAAGTACACGATAGACTGCACGGGGCATTTCGGGCTGGCGTGCCAGTATTACTGTCACTTCACCTCACCGATCCGGCGCTATCCTGATCTGCAGATCCACCGCATCATCAAAGAGCAGATCCGCGGAAGGCTGAACGAGAAGCGCATCGAACATTACAGTGAGATCCTGCCGGAGGTGGCAAAGCACTCGTCTGAGATGGAACGGCGTGCGGACGAGGCGGAGCGTGAGACTGACAAGCTCAAGAAAGTCGAGTTCATGGAGCAGCATATCGGCGAGATCTACGAGGGTGTGATCTCCTCGATCACAACGTGGGGCGTGTATGTGGAGCTGCCCAACACGATCGAGGGCATGATCCATGTTTCCATGCTGCCGGGAGATTATTTCTACTATGATGACGAGACTTACGAGATGGTGGGGCAGGCTACGGATATCCGGTATAAGCTCGGACAGAAGATACTGGTCAGGGTCAACGCGACAGACAGGCTCCTCAGGACGATCGATTTTGACATTCCACTGGAAAATGGTGAAGAGAGGGAATTATAATGGCAAAGAATGAGGCAATGAAGCTGGTTGCCAACAATAAGAAGGCATATCATGACTATTTTATAGAGGAGAAGTATGAGTGCGGTATCGCGCTCCACGGCACGGAAGTGAAGTCCCTGCGCATGGGCAAGTGCAGCATCAAGGAGGCGTTCGTCCGCATCGAGAATGCGGAGGTTTTCGTGTATGGCATGCATATCTCCCCGTACGAGAAGGGGAATATCTTTAATAAAGATCCCCTGCGCGTGAAAAAGCTGCTGCTGCACAAGCAGGAGATCAACAAGCTTCTGGGAAAGATCAAGGAAAAGGGATATACGCTGGTGCCGCTGCAGGTGTACTTTTCCAACGGCAGGGCGAAGGTGGAGATCGGGCTTGCGCGCGGCAAGAAACTGTATGACAAGCGCGATGACATCGCGAAGAAGGACGCGCGGCGCGAGACGGAGCGCGAGTTTAAGGTGAAGAATCTTTATTAGGGGGCAGGCAGCCCCCTTGATTTTTAGATTGGTTTTAGTCCTCGCGGCTCCGCGCGGTGATGATCCACGGTGCGGGATCAGACTTAAAGGTGTTGTTGCTGCGAAGCTTTGTCACAGACACCTGTATCGTCTCCACGTCGGCGAGTCCGAGCTCATGCAGTGTGTCTGGCAATCCGGCAGCAGTCTTGAAGTCAAGTGTGTAGATCACCACATTGATGTTTGGGTTGAGCTTTGTGAGGCATTCAAGCTCCTGTTCCGTGCTTGCCGACGCGACCAGGAATACCAGCGAGGGGACGGGACACTCCGCCATGGTCTCCTCGTCCACATGGTCGATGATCCTGATATTGTGGAGATCAAAGTGTGACACATTGTCCTCGAGTGTGGAGCGGTCCGCTTTGCTGTACTCAACTGCGATGACAGAGCCTTCTGCGGCGATGAGCGCGGCCTCGATCGCGATGCTCTCGCCGCCGATCACACAGATATCATCCTGCGGGTCGACCATCATCTTGCTGAGGATGATCGAGCGGATCTCGCTGCCCACATAGTGGATCGAGCCGCGCTGGAGCTTCTCGTTGCTCAGACCGATGCGGGAGGAATTTCTGGCGTTCGGGTTGATGATGAGCATGCCCGCGGAGGCGTTGATACCGCGGTTGATCATATTCTTGATCTGGTTGTGCAGGATCTCGCCGCTCGGGTCGGAACCTTCATTGTACCAGACCTCGCACTCGCCCAGACCGGCGTTCCACAGGCGGTAGAAGATATCGTCGATCCCGGCGTTAGTGAACACCAGTGTGGTCTTGTGTGCCTCCACTGTGGGGATCACGTTCTTGTTCTTCTTGGTGATATCGATGATCTTGACATGTTCAAGGTCGATCGGTGTGTTCTGCGAGTAGTACTGCAGCCAGCTCAAAATGATCTCATTTGTAAAAATCTGTTTTTCCATAGTTTGTGCTCCCTTGTTGATATTTTATATGATTGTTTTGTAATAAGTTCTGTTCGTGAAAAGTTGTCAAAATCCGATTTTCAGGGATCGGCCATTCACATAGACCCCCTCGGAGAGCGTTATGGGCAGCTTTTGTTCCATGGAAAAGCCGCAGGTCTCCCCATCCCTCAGCACGGCGCCTTCCTGTATGATATACGAACATAGGTCGAATATCAGGTCATAGATCTCGGCAGGAGTCTGGCTGCTGTCTATCACTTCCAGCTCTTCTTTTCCAAATGACCGCAGACCGTTGGTCCAGCAGCTGGTTCCTTTTTCATTGTGATACAATCCGATGAACACCAGATCCATCAAGGGAATCTCGCCCTCTTTCATGAGCATTGCCGACTGAATATAATTCTCCGGCAGCCACACTGTACCGCAATCGTAGATCCCCAAAGCGTTGGAGGCTTTCAGGCAAGTGGAAGCAACCTTGACATAGAGTTTCCCGGCTTCTAAGGATGCCGCGCCCAGAACAGCGACCAGCAGATGAGCCTGATGGTTCTTTGCGGCGGCAACGGATCCTTCACGGGTCATGAAATTGCTGTTGGCCCAGTATTCCGCTTCGCCGTCGGGGACTGGAATTTCCATCAGGCCGATCGTTACGACCAGATTGTTTTCGTAAAACACAATGGCTGTCCCGTCGTCTTTTGGATCCTCCGGAGCTTCCGGGCATCTGATTCCCCAGTCCTCCATAAGGGTAGTGCGGAATTGTTCGGTGTCAAATTCCGGTGTGTACAAGAGCACAAAGCCTACAAATTTTTCGGCAGTTTGTCCGTTGTCGTCATCTCCATCTCCATCTGTTTGCGCTTCGGCGCGCTCTTTCCAGTATTGACGGATTTTTTCTACCATCGCAACACATTTTTCCTGTGCGGTGGAGGGATCATACGGTTCCATCTCACTGTAGATATGACCGCAGTGACCTACCCCGTCCCCCTCATAGCCTCCGCAGACAGCTACTTTCCATGAACTGAATAAAGTTTTCTTAAATTTGAAGATGTAATAGTGCAGACCGTGCAGATCAAAAGTTCCTGCGATCTCAAGCTTTGCAGGTTTTCTCCCGAGTTCCTTTGCGTGGGAGAGCCAGTCCTCCATCACTGCCGTGGCTGCTTTTTCCTGTGTATTCATTTGTAGTCTCCTTGTTTATCATTTATTTTTAAAGAATTTCTAATCTGTACAGTAGCATTTGCCGCTGTCCATGTTTTCCATAGTTCGGACAATGTCCGATGTGTGCTGTTATCCTATTTTTCACGGGCGATCGTGCCGATTGGTTAAAATATCCCAGTTTATGTCAAAGCCTCCAAAGCAGCGAAACACTCGTCTGTGTCATAGGATGATAGATCGGAAGAGCACACGTCTGAACTCCAGTCACTGACAACCATCTCG
>CAJUQU010000286.1 GCA_910588595.1 uncultured Lachnospiraceae bacterium
AAAACTTTTTAAACATTTTTTATTTTACCTATTGACATTTCTTAGCTGGACTTTAACTCCCATGGGCTGCAAAATGATTTCTGCCCCCGATAAACGATTATAACTTTTTTGAAGGTCTCTTAAGGCTTTACAGGCGACTGTACATTGTTTCCTGTTTTCTACAGAACATTTGCTGTTATTTTCATACTGTTCAATCGTTTCAACTGGTAATTTTCTTTTTTGTTCTCCGATTCGTTTGAATGTTTGATTGCATACGGCACAGGACAATCCAATATTGGGTATACATTCGATCAGTTTTTCCGAATTTCTCTTTTCAATCGCGTGTTCCAGGTTCGCATATAATTTTTGATCCACCCTGACACGTGAAAAACAATACATACAATATCCTTCTGTACTTGCCTCCAAAACAGTCTTCAAATTGTTTTTTTCAACGGAATTTGCATATCCATATCGCTTCCATTTCTTATATTTGGGCTTAAAAGTCGGTAGCTCCAACATCAGAAAATCTTCCATACTTTTACCACTTTCGTATCTCGTTTATTATCATCCTTTGGGAGGCTGTCAAATCCTGTCCTTCTATCTGCCTAAGACATTCCTCGTCACACTGTCCCCATGCATGATTCATTTTGTTGTTTAGCAGGCGTCTCAATACAACATTCTTCTCAGATTCCACATTCGTCGGAATATGAAACAGCCGTCCAAATATGATTTGAACTTCTGATACCGATGAATAATCATTAATGTCAATAACCTCACAGCTGTCATTCTCCAAAATCACTAAATTAGCATCGTACGCATACGCCACTAAATCACAGGAATGTGTTGTGATCAGCCACTTACCCCATGGAAATTTTTTCTTCAAAAATGGCAATATCTTCGCTGCATATCCAGGCGATAATAATTCATCCAACTCATCTATTACAATCCATGCATCCTGCAGCCCCCTTTTTCCCACTTCCATGTCCTGATAGTACAGCAATTCGAGTAAAATACGTATAATAGCCTGATATCCACTAGAAAGTAATCCCCTGCCATTTCCAAAATCCACTTCTCCCATCGGATTATCACTCATTATCTTAAAGCAGTCATTTGTAATTTCGCAAAATAAATCCTGCACTTCTTTCTCATACAGTTGATAGATCATCTCTATCCTTTCTGTTGAAGTTCCATAACAATTAAAGGAATCCTGTAGATTAAAATGCGTTTCGCTCAGTCTTGTTTCTAATATCGTTTTTTTGTATTCCGGCTTCTTTTTAAGCCTGGAAATTTTTTTGACATCAAATCCACGATTTACTGCGCAATAAAATATACATTTTCAGAACTCCCTGCAAGTTCTATAAAAAGCTTTAATAACAACGTTTTTCCGCTAGCATTATCTCCTATAACTACACTGTCTTTATAAAGAAGTGCTTTCTCATATATTTTCTCAATAACTTCACTGATCTTTTCCAGTCCAAACCGCATACACTGTCTTCCACCTTTCATTCATGCTTTTCATCTTCACAGTTCCCTGCCTTGCCTTTTCTACATACTTAGGGTTTTTTAAGACATTGTTGTATATTTGAGAGGTGATCGGTTCATGAACCTTTAATTTCTCGTAAACAATATAAAAACTTTCCAATAATGCCACTTTCGACGACTGTGTTGTATTTACTGCAAACAGTGTCAGAAATTCAGTTAAACTATTCTTATACTCCATAATCTGAGTCTCATCAAACTCCATAGCCTCCTCTGAAAAATGATCCAGAAGCTTCCCATAAGAAGCATTATAACCATCTATCACAAAATCAAAACCTGACGCGTTCTCCTTAACATCAACATACTTTTTTAACGCACAAAAACGCAGCAACGTCTCCATATCCCGCTCATTGGCACTTTCTCTTCCCCACAGCTTCCTCCACGCAGCATCATGCCGGTTAAAACTATGCAACATATCATAAAAGGCGCAATTATATATTCCATTTCTTTGCTCCTGTTCAGACAATTCAGAACCACCTTTATTTAGATTAGCAAAAATCTGCCTTAAAATAGAGGATCTCAGTTTTTCATTGTCGATTTTTATCTCTATCACGGTGATCGTTGTATAATCAACACGTCTTTTCGTCTCTAGTGATAAATCCTTATAATCCAGATTGACCCATTTGCCCTCATCGCTTTTTGACTGGATATGAAGCTCCTCCAACGCAAGCTTTTCCATCATCACTTCCTTAAAAGTACGATTTTCTGTCTCTATCTCTGAAAAATCCACAGAACTATTTTTTCTGTTATCCAGATAATAACCTATATAATAAAAAAACAAACTCATGATCCGTTGCTGACCATCCAATATTTCCAGCTGATTTTCTGAATTTCTGCAAGTGTATATTGGTGGAATGGGCAAACCGTAGATTAGAGATTCAACCAATGAATCAACCTGGTCTTTTGTCCAGCGATATTTTCTCTGATATTTGGGTATGATATACAGGTTCTCGTTGACGCTTTCCACAAGTGTCCGAAAACCGACATCTGTTTTGTACTGCTGAATTCCCGTTTCTCTCAAATCATTTACAAAACCACGTTTAAACATACCCTTAGCCTCCATAGCCGCTTTCCCATTCAAAATCCGGAAAATCTTCTCGGATTTCACTTTCATCAGATTTCCATCAAAGATTCCCGGATATTCCATTCTAATATATAAGCTAATGCTTGCGCATATATTTCAACCTATCTACATTCTATTATATTCCATCTTCAGGACAAAAGCAATTACTCGTTTACCTCAATGCCGCATAATAATCCCAGATGCGATTCAGATCCTCCCTTCCCTGCGATGCTGCCCCGCCTTTGCCGATGGCAGTCATAAATGCATTGTATGCATGATCCCCGATCGCCCCCTTCTCATACTTGCCAGAGAGAGACAGTTTGTCAGGCTTGGGCTGTACCTGCTGTTCTGTGGCATGTTTGTTGGAATGGTATGTGATCTGCGGGGTGAAATCCGTCAGATCATACATCGTTTCTGTATGCTTTGCCATCAATTTACTGTGGCTTTCATAGGCTTTATCCAACAGTTCGAGCTGCTGCTTTTTGTCCGCGTCCGCATCGGCGTACTTTTCCTCGATATCCTTTTTCATTTTCTGATAAGCGGACACCATCTTGTCTACGTGGCGGTCAAAGTTCCCGCTTGTCACTTTTTCCCTCTGCTCTGCCATCACTGCCTGCTCATACTCCTCAAAGACTTTCTGTTCCATACAGAACCTGTCCGGCTCGATCGTCCCCGCGATCTCCATGTGATCCCGGCTTCGCAGCGCCTCCAGCGCCTGGCGGGCATCCTCCGAGATATCCACGGTATCTCTTCCGCTCCTGTCGACTGCAGGCGGCTGATCCTCCTTTTTCTGCTGCAGCCTCTGTGCGAGCCTGTCTGCGTCAACGACGTACTTTTCGCACTGCATCTGTGAGTGTCTTTCTGCTATGTTTGCTGTCATTTTCATACCCTTCCTTTCTAAGGAACTGTGCAAAAATCCCCTATACATCGGCGTATTTTTGACTTGTCATCTTGACTTGTCTATTTCTCCGACTTGACATGCACTCTCGAAGAAATATCCTACACAATCTGTACATGTTATTTCTGCACAGTTCCTAAATACCTGTAAATCCATATATTATGCTCCATATTTTATGCCGCTTATTCCAGAACCGGCCATCTGAATGACCGCACACTACCAAATAGAAAATTCTGCAACACCAGCTTTGTGCTGTCCTTGTGATACAAGTCCAGATAACGGTTTCTCGCCTCGTACAGATCGTCCTCGATGCCCTCGATCTCCTCGTATGGCACCTCGGGAATTTCTGCGCGGCAGTATTTCTGTATTTCGGCAGCGGATTTCGCACACGATTTTTCCCATGCGATCTGCTGTTCGAACTGATTGTCGAGCCACTCGAGTTCCTCCTCCAGAGTCAGCTCCGCCCCGCCAGCAGACTTGTACCATTTCGCATTCGGATCTGCATGCCGCTTCTGGATCTCTGCATACAGTTTTGTGTAGGCATAGCCCTTCGCGTTGATAACATCACTGTAGTCATAGCTGCCTTTTGATGCCCTGATATCTTTCAATATACTCCCCGATATCTCAGAAAACTCCGTGACGCCATGAATCACTGTATGTGACCAGCGATACTCGAGCGCCTTTCGCTCTTCCTTTGGCAGGACGGCTTCACTGCCGCTGCAAAATATGTTCTGTGCACCAACCGCCCCCGACTGCACTTTGTCCGCCAGGTTTTTCCGCATTTCACCCGGCTTCATATCAAATGTTATCTTAGGAAATGGCTGTTGATAAGCTGCTGCATTTGAAATGTTGTTCGCGCTAACCTGCATAAGATTTACACCCCTCTCTGTAAATTCCATAACTGCGTAATTTTCCATTGTGATATTCTTCCACTTATACTTGAGAACTGAAATTACTTGCGGCAAGTAACTGTCATGCGTAATAGTCTGCCCTAGTAATTCCGCAAAGCCAGCTCCTCATTCTGTTTTGTTTATCGACAAGCGCACAGCTTCTCATAACGATTGCAGCGCGAACGACTCTATTTTGGGTGTGAAACGTTTGTATTCAACATGACAACAAGCAGGAATCTCTTCCTGCCCTCATTTTCCATAACGGATATATCGATATCTCCCATATACTTTCTCGCACATCTAAGGATATTGGATAATCCGATTCCGTGATGCTGTCTGTCCTGCCTGGTGCTGACAGGAAGTCCTGTGCTGCTGTCGATGGTGATCCCGCCGGAGAAATCGTTACAGATCTCGATGAAAAACAGACTTCCTTTTCGATAGGCGTGCAGGCAGATCTCCCTCGTTCCATCCACTTTTTCGCAGGCGGCTATCGCATTTTCAAGGGCATTGTTCAGAATGATCGCCATGTCATAGGCGTCGATCCGCTGTTCTGCCGGATAGGTGAAATCCGCCGTGAACGCGATCTGCCTTTTTGCTGCCTGCCGGCTTTTTTGATGCATGATGATGTCCGTGATCGGGTTCCCCGTCTGACATGGAAAATCGAGCCTGCTGATCGTGCGCTCCATCTTTCCGATATAGTCTGACAGCACTCTGCCGTCACTGCCGGATGTCGTTCTGACAAATGCCGTGATGTTTGCCAGATGACTTCTCATATCATGGCGCAGTCCCCTCATGTCGGCATATATTTCCTGTATCTCGGACACCTCGCTCTGTATCTGTCTCACCTGGTTTTCCAGGAGGACACGCCTTTTTTCTTCAGCGGAGAGCCGGAGCAGTTTCTGGAACACAATGACGGACGAAACGATCATCCCAAGCAGGAAAAAGCAGATGACAGATCGGAAGAGCG
>CAJUQU010000287.1 GCA_910588595.1 uncultured Lachnospiraceae bacterium
GAGTAAACAGGAAGTCTATGAGCTTGGCATTTCCGGGCTGCTCCACGATGTGGGTAAATCAAAGATACCCAATGAAATATTGAATAAAGCAGGAAAACTAACAGATGACGAGTTTATGATGATGAAGCAGCATTCTCTGTTTGGCTATCAGATCTTAAAGGAAAAGGACGATCTGTCCAATTCGATCAAACTTGGTGTGCTCCAGCATCATGAGAAGATGAATGCGAAGGGATATCCGATGGGAGTTTCCTCGGAAAAGATTAATTTGTTTGCCCGTATCATATCTGTTGCGGACATATATGATGCACTCGTTACAGAAAGGCCTTACAAGAAACCGTTTTCCCCGAGGGATGCAGTGGAAATGATCATGTCCCTGACCGAGGAGCTCGATATCGATGTGATGAGGAGTTTCCTGGAGAGTGTGATACTATATCCGGTTGGGACAGATGTGGAGCTTAGTACCGGAGAGCGTGCGCGGGTGATTGAGAACAATTCAAAGTATGTGTTAAGACCAACGGTCATCGGTCTGAAGTCTGGAAAAACCTATGACCTTTCAGAAATTGAGAATGCAAGCATTGTGATTTTATGACGCAGCAAAAGACATAAAAAAGAATACCTTTTATGAGGTATTCTTTTTTATGCACACGGGCACCCAGAGGAAGAATGTCAGCAAAAGCTGACGGGCAGGAAAAGTCGTCCCTACCCGGTTACAATGATTTTTTTCCAGTCCGTGATCACTTCCTCGCAGGCATCAGGATCCATGTCTGCAACTGCTTCGCAGAGTCTGATGTACAGCTTGTGGTTTTCGTCGTCGAAACTGTACCCGTCAAGTGTATGTATGGCGTTGTCCATTTTGTCTGTATCGAGATCGTCGATCGCCTGCCTCATCTCGGCGAAGACACTTGTCAAAACGTCTGCTGTGATCGGAGGTTTTCCTTCTTTGTCCTGCGTTTCAGGGAAGAAGGGGCTTAAGATATCACGGTAATGTGCATACATGGCGAGCAAGTCATCTGTATTGTGGATAATCATGTCGATCTCGCCTGTATTTCCGGCAGTTTCTAGTGCAGCGGCACGGTCGGATAGTTCGTCGGCACCGATCTGTTTGGACGCGCTCTTGAGGGCGTGGACTTCCACTGTATAATTGTGCCATTCCTCATTGTCCTTGTAGGTCTGTATCAGTCGGAGCTTCTTGGGGATGGCACGATAGTAATCCTCAAGGATCGTCATGAAGAGTTCTTCACTGCCTAGTAACTTTATAGCTTGCTGTATATTGAGTTCGGGAATGTCGGGCACCGTAATCTGTTTTTTTGCCGGAGTGCATTTGGTGGAGCCAGAGTGTTTCCTGATCTTTTCCGGGGGCAGCCACTTGCGTATCGTATTTATGAGCATGCGCACTTCAATAGGTTTTGCGATGAAATCGTTCATGCCTTCCTTTATGAACATGTTCCTGACATCGCCGATGACATTGGCGGTGAGTGCGATGATCGGGACATTGTCGTACTCTGAGTGGAAACGCCGGATAATGTGCGTTGTCTCGATGCCGTCAAGCTCAGGCATCATATGATCCATCAGTATGAGGTCGTACATGGTTTCGTTGATCTTGCTGATAGCGGCGTTACCGCTGAGCGCAGTGTCAATCTCCATGTTGAGCGGTTCGAGTAGTCCCTGTGCCACAGTCAGGTTGATCGAATTGTCATCTACGATCAATATCCTGGCTGTCTCTGCGGTGAAATCGTAGTACTCATCCGAGGATGGGCTGTCATACTGACTGAACACTTCGTGGTTGTAGATACCTGCCAGCGACATGACGGAGAGCGGTTTGTGTACCACCATTACGTTTGTCGGGTTATAATCTACGGAAGTGTCATAAGGGGCAGCGACGATCGTGTTCAGCTCAGGATGTTTGTCAACAAAATCCTGGAGTTCCTTGTTGAAACTGTCATAAGGGACAAAAAGGTAGATGTCCTTAAGGCTGTCAACATTTTCTGTCAGGTAGGACAGTACATTTTCATCTTTCAGGTCTGTATAGTCGATGTCAAGCTTGTGCATATCTCTTTTCAGCTGAATCTGGGCGTAGGTGTTATCCAGAAAGCCCACGGCATGACACGGTGGATTTTCGGTGAGTGCTATGGACGCATCTGCATCGATAACCTTCTGGGGGATCGTGAAGGAAAAGGTGGAACCCTCGCCGTACACGCTCTCCACAGAAATGTCGCCGTTCATAAGGGCAATCAGCTGTTTGCTGATCGCAAGTCCCAGTCCCGTACCTTCGATATTGCGGTTTCGTTTGCTGTCAACCTGCTGGAAGGATTTAAAGAGCTTTCCGATATCTTCGGACTTGATGCCGATACCGGTGTCTGACACGGAGAACAGCAGATTGATGGTATCTTCGGAAACCTGTTCAAAATCATATTTTAGACAGATCTGTCCCACTCTGGTGAACTTGGTGGCATTGTTTGCAAGGTTAGTGATGACCTGCTTGATGCGGACAATATCGCCGAAAAGGACTTTGGGGATGTCAGGATTGACATCGAGCACAAGTTCTACGTCGTCCCTGTCAATGCGCGTGCTGATGATCGTTGCAATATCATTGATCATCGATGCAGGTTCATAGTTGGCAGTCACGATATCCATTTTGCCGGATTCGATCTTGGAAAAGTCAAGGATATCATTGATGATAGTCAGCAGTGACTTTCCGGCAGTCTTGATCTGGTTGATGTAGTTTTTCGCCGCGGGTGACATTTCTTCGCGCAGCGCCATCTCTGCCATGCCGATGATCGCGTTCATGGGCGTACGCAGCTCGTGGCTTGTGTTTGCAAGAAAATCGGACTTCATGTTCGCGGCTTTTTCGATCTCGATGTTTGCCTCCTTCATGATGTACTTGTGGTAGGCGATGCTCGAGAGGGCGCTTGTGAGCGTGTAGAGAAACAGGGCAGCATTTTCAAGTTTGTCTTTCTCGATGACCGGAACGCTCATGACCGACTGAAGATAGTTGATGAGGTCGATGCCGATCTCAGCGGCAACCTGCATGATCCGCGTGATGTCGGGTGGTGCGGTGAGTACCTGGCCTCCGACGAAGCATCCGACCATCTTGTCGCCTGCCATGATCGGTGCGGCAAAATCCATAAGTCCTGCATGACAGAAGTATGTTACGGATGATCCTACTTTTAAGGCGAGCTCGGCACCGTGCTTGTCACATTGCTGGCAGCGCAGGCATCCGATCGGTGAGTTTCGGGTATACTTGTTGCAAAAGTCGGTAAAATTAGTTCCCTTAGTGACTGGAACGCCCTCGGCATCAGTGATGATGGCTGCAAACCCTGTCATTTTTGAAAAGGAGTCCTGCAGACGTTGGAGCATTTCCACCTCGAAGAGATCCGTGAGGATTATCTCATTATTCATATGACACTTCTCCTTTAAAGATTGCTAATCGATCAGTTCTCTAATTTTGGCGAGCAGAGAATCTTTTTCAACAGGTTTTAACAGATAGCCCTGTGGTTTTAGTGCAAGCGCATTTTTGATTTTCTCGACGTCGTTGATCCCGGTGAGGAATACGACAGGGATGGTTGCCAGGTAGGGATCCTTGCGGAGTTCTTCGAGGACAGCCGGACCGTTCATGTCAGGCATCTCATAGTCGAGGAGGATCAGGCTGACTTCCTTTGTGTTCAGAAAACGCAGCGCGATCTTTCCGCTGATGGCAGTGGCGACCTCATATTTGGAATCAAGATAGCCCTTGATCGTCTTGTGGATGATGGTGGCATCGTCGATGACGAGGATGCGATGGCGGTCAGGGGATTCTGGCTGTCTTGCGCTGTCCTTCTGCGCAGGATCCTTCTCGATCTCCTCCAGGGCGTTGTCGAGCTTTGCCAAGGTGTCAAAAGCGCTGCTGGCGTTGGTGTCGAGCGCTTTTGAGAGCGGGGAGTCTGCTGCCGAGGACAGGAACGCCTTGTGCTTTTTGATGAATCTTGTGATCGTATCCTCCATATCGGTTGTGGACATAGGCAGCTTGATGCTCAGTTCCGGCACACAGTTTGGAATCTTTGATGCGAAATCCAGACTGGCAGAATCGCCGATCGCGGCAAAGGGAATGTCATGTTTGCCGAGCACATCGTGAAAGCTTGCGATCGTCACAAGGTCATCCCTTGTCTCTGCGCGCATACAGTAGATAAAAATATCCGGTTTAAAAAACTGGACATGATTTTTCAGGTCATCAAAGATCACGGATGATGTCACACAGTCAAAAGCGAAATCCATCTGTAAAAAGAAAGTACTGATGAGTTTTCTGCTGTTTCCAGCCAGCATTACCTTATACTTCATTGAAATGTCCTCCTGGGTGTTCGTCTTTGCTGTCGGTTCGTTTCCTGACAGCGGTATCATTACAATAGTATCATAAATTGTGCAAATAATAAATAAAAAAGTTCAAAACGATGCAATTTGGTTTTTGCGAATGATATTTGTATTCGGGCGGATAAAGCTGTATAATGGTATCATACATGATTGAAAAGGAGCTGGATGCTAATGAGATTCAAAAGTATCAAAAAGAGAGAAGAGGGGAACTTTATCACGCGCTATGATGTAGCTTATGAGACGGAGGACCAAAAGGAAAAGATTTATGAGATCATCAGCCGCAATAAGGCGCTGGATTCGATCGAGGCGCTCAAGGGCAGCAGCCCCGATTCGGTCGTCATCATTGCGACGGATGAGGGCGGCGGCAAGCTGCTGATCAACAAAGAGTTCCGCATGGCTGTCGGGGACTGGGTCTACAATTTTCCGGCAGGTCTGATCGACGAGGGCGAACAGCCTGTCGAGAGCGCTAAACGCGAGCTTTGGGAGGAGACGGGGCTGGAATTATATGAGATCGATGATTTTATCGGGCAAAGCTACAGCGCAGTCGGTTTCAGCAATGAGATCAATGTGTGCGTGGTGGGAAAGGCAAGGGGGACATTCAGACCAAGCACCTCTACCGTGGAAGAGATCGAACCGGGGTGGTATACAAAGGCAGAGCTTCGAGAACTGCTAAAGACAGAGCGTTTTGCGGCAAGGACACAGGCATACAGCTACCTGTGGAGCAAAGAGTAGGGCAGGTGTATTTAACTATATTTTCTGATCTTTAGATAGATGCCTCTGTCATCGGCGATCTTCTGGCATGCAGCGATCTCGTCTGCGGAAAGTACATCTACGATCGTTAGCTGCGTGTGTCCAAAAGCCGCCTGTGAGCGTGTGGCAAACTCAAGAAGTGCAGGGTATGCGCTCTCAAACTGCGGTCTTGTGACTGCCTGGTATTTCTCTGCTGTGGGCGCATTCAGGCTGATGGACACGCTGTTGATCACCTGTGCG
>CAJUQU010000288.1 GCA_910588595.1 uncultured Lachnospiraceae bacterium
TCGTGATCGTCGGTTATGGCATGGTGCTGATGAAGGCGCAGAAAGAGTTTCTGGCAGGGATAAAATAGGGGGATTGTATGATGACAGATCAAGAGATTATGAGTCAAGAGAATTCCAATTCGGATTATGAGCTTACTGACAGGCAGATAATGCGGCGCATCGATCACACCCAGCTAAAGCCGTTCGCTTCATGGAGCGATATCGAAAAGCTCTGTGATGAAGCGATCAAATACAAGACAGCTTCGGTGTGTATTCCACCGGTTTATGTGAAGCGGGTACATGATGCATATGGGGATAAGGTCAATATCTGTACTGTGATAGGATTTCCGCTTGGCTACAGCACGACAGCTGCGAAAGTAGCAGAGGTGGAGCAGGCGTTTGCCGACGGCTGCAATGAGATCGACATGGTGGTGAATATCAGCGATGTGAAGAACGGGGATTATGTCAAGGTGGAGGAAGAGATCCGTATATTGAAAAGGGTGTGTGGAGAGCACATTTTAAAAGTGATCATCGAGACATGTTTCCTCTCGGAGGAAGAGAAGGTCGCGATGTGCAAAGCAGTCACAAATGCCGGAGCAGATTACATAAAGACTTCAACTGGTTTTGGGACGGGCGGTGCGACGATCGAGGACATTCGTCTGTTCAAGCGATACATTGGTCCAAATGTAAAGATAAAAGCTGCGGGCGGTGTAAAGACCAGGAAGGATTTGGTATTGTTTATCGGGGAAGGCTGTGACCGGATCGGCACATCATCCGCGGTGAGCCTGTTGCAGGGAAAACAGACACAAGGGTATTGAAATTTGGAGGATATGAACATGGGAGCTATAGAGAAACAACGGATCACAGCGCTGCAGACGCTGCTGCGGGAGGCGGGGATTGATTATTACATCGTGCCGACGGCAGACTATCACAATTCGGAATACGTCAGTGACTATTTCAAGATGAGGGAATTTTTGTCGGGATTTACCGGATCGGCAGGAACGCTGGTGGTGAGCGGCAAGGAGGCGGGTCTGTGGACGGACGGCAGGTATTTTGTGCAGGCGGAGAGTGAGCTGGAAGGCTCCGGGATCGTCCTGTACAGGATGCATGAGGAAAATGTTCCGACCATCAAAGAGTATCTCGAAAAGAATGTGGAGGAAGGGCAGACGATCGGCTTTGACGGCAGGGTGGTGGACGCCTTTTTCGGCAAGGAGCTCGAGGAGGCTTTTGGCGGAAAAAATGTGACGCTTGCCTATGACAGGGACATCGCGGTGCAGCTCTGGCAGGACAGACCGGCGATGCCTGTGAGCAGGATATGGGTGGTTCCCGAGGAAAGCTGCGGTATGGGAGTGACCGAAAAGCTTGGCAAGGTGAGGGAAAAGATGGCGGAGGAAGGCGCTGCACATCTGCTGCTCTCGAAGCTTGATGATATCATGTGGCTCTGCAATATCCGCGCGAATGATGTGGAGTGTAACCCGGTGGCGCTGTCCTATGCATTTATTTCGAGGGACAAGGCGGTGCTGTTTATCCAGTCTGCGGCGCTGACGGAGGAGACGAGGGGATATCTGGCGGAAAACGGTGTGACATGTGAGGAGTACGATCACGCCGCAGCGTATCTCAAACGCTGTGAGATCGACGGAAAGGTGTGGTGTTCGTGCGCGGATATCAGCTATATGCTCTACAAGCTGGTGCAGGACCGCACGGAGCTTGTAGACAAGAAGAATCCGACAGAGCTGATGAAGGCGGTTAAAAATCCTGTGGAACTGGAACATATCAGGGAGTGTTACATCCGGGACAGTGCCACGCTGACAAAATTCCTCTTCTGGATGAAGGAAAATGCGGGGAAGACAGCGATGGATGAGCTGAGTGTGGCGGCGAAGCTTGACGGCATGCGGGCTGAGATCCCGGGATTTCTGGATCTGTCGTTCCCCACGATCAGCGCTTACAAGTCCAACGCGGCGATGGCGCACTACAGTGCGACCGAGGAGCATTTCAGCCGTATCGATGCGGAGGGGCTTTACTTGGTTGACTCTGGCGGTCAGTATGAGGGCGGCACGACGGATGTGACGAGGACGATCGCGCTCGGTGCCGTCACCGATGAGATGAAGCTCCACTTCACGAAGGTTGCATGTGCGATGCTCCGGTTGGCGGATGCGAGATTTCTGTACGGCTGTACGGGGAGAAATCTTGATATCATAGCGCGCGCGCCGCTGTGGGAGTGCGGACTCGACTACAAGCACGGGACAGGCCATGGGATCGGATATATATTGAACGTCCATGAGGGACCGCACAGTCTGAGATGGCAGTACAAGCAGGAGATACCGGAGACAAAGCTGGAGGAGGGCATGATCGTGTCCGATGAACCGGGCATGTACGTGCAGGACAGCCATGGCATCCGCACGGAGAACATTGTCGAGATCGTGAAGGAGGAAAAGACTGAATACGGTCAGTTTATGGGATTCCGCCATCTGACCTATGTCCCGATCGACTTAGACGCCATCGACACACACTATATGGAGCCGTCCGACATCCGGAAACTGAACGCCTATCATGAGCGCGTCTATGAGAAGCTTGCCCCGTATTTCGAGGGGGCGGAGCTGGAACTGTTGAAAAAGGCGACGCGCGCGGTGTGAAATGACTGAATTTACGTTTCTGTTCACACTTTATTTGAGAAGTTTATGTTAATTTTATTGACTTTTATCTAAGGTTTTGAGATAATTGTCTCATTAGGATAAGCCCTTGCATCTTGATCATAACCGTCCAGGCAGTGCAGTTTGTCATGGCGGTTTGAAATATATTTTATTATCTTAAGGAGGATCTTAAATGTCAACGAAAGCGTATTATCCCATTTCTGAGATTGGTGCTGGAAAGGTAGGATTTTCTAAGACACGTTCTATCATCGAGGCGGCTTTTTACGGAAACAATGTAGTGAAAGTAAACACTTTGAAGGAAGCCTATGAGTTAGCGAAGAACTCACCGGGAACCATTGTTACCGATATGAAGATCAAGGACGGCGAAACATTTGGTCTCGAGAAGGACGCAAGAGTTTTGTTGTTCAATGATGGCGCTGTTACAGGACGTTACGCAGCAGCACGCCGCATCAAGGGCGAGCCGGGCGTGGACGAGGCAAAGCTTGACAAGGTAGTCATGGACGCTGTATACGAGACACGTTGGAAGACGATGTATCATGCAGAGTGCTTTGTAGGTCTTGATCCTGAGTTTATGGTGAAAGCGCATCTCCTGATTCCGGAAGGAGAGGAGAACCTGCTCTACAACTGGATGATCAATTTCCAGTATATGTCGGATGAGTATGTTAAAATGTACAGGAACTCCAAGCCTGTCGGCGATGGCAAGGAGCCGGATATCTATATCTTCTCTGATCCTCAGTGGGCACCGCATGAGGCACCGGATGTTGACTACAGCTGCCTGAGCGATCCTTTGACACTCTGCTATTTCGATACAAACCAGAACTGTGCTGCGATCCTTGGTATGAAGTACTTTGGCGAGCACAAGAAAGGTACTCTGACAATGGCATGGGCGCTTGCAAACAGAAACGGCTATGCTTCCTGCCATGGCGGACAGAAGGAGTACTCTCTTGAGGGCGGCAAGAAGTTCGTTGCATCTGTATACGGCTTGTCAGGATCTGGTAAGTCTACGCTGACACATGCTAAGCATGCCGGAAAGTATGATGCATTCGGCGGTATCAAGGTTCTTCACGACGATGCATTCATCATCAATACAGACACTTGTGCGTCCATCGCGCTTGAGCCTACATACTTTGACAAGACAGCTGACTATCCTACAGGCTGCGCTGACAATGAGTACTTACTGTCCGCACAGAACTGCTCCGCTACAATGGATGAGGATGGAAAGATCCAGCTCGTGACAGAGGATATCAGGAACGGAAACGGACGTGCGATCAAGTCAAAGCTGTGGTCTCCGAACCGTGTGGATAAGATCGATGCTCCTGTTAACGCGATCTTCTGGATCATGAAGGATCCGACGATCCCGCCGGTAGTGAAGTTGAAGGGTTCAGCGCTTGCATCTGTCATGGGTGCGACACTTGCAACAAAGACTTCCACAGCAGAGCGTGTTGCAGCCGGTACAGATCTGAACGCACTCAGAATCGTTCCTTATGCAAACCCGTTCAGAACATATCCGCTGGTTAACGACTATGAGAAGTTCAAGAAGCTGGTTGAGGAGAAGGATGTAGCATGCTATATCGTCAACACAGGCGACTTCATGGGCACAAAGGTAAAGCCGGCTGACACATTGGGAATCCTGGAGACGATCGTTGAAGGAAAGGCTAACTTCGAGAAGTGGGGCAACTTTGATGATATCGAGATCATGTATGACTGGTCTGGCAAGACAAGCGACGCATTCAAGCCGGATATGAACAATGCTGAGTATGTGGCAGCGTTGAAGTCCGCTATGCAGAACCGTGTAGATGCAGTGGAAGGTTTTGCGACCAAGAAGGAAGGCTATGACAAGCTTCCTGACGAGGCACTTGCAGCATTGAAGAAGCTCGTTGAGCAGTGCTAAGGATTTGAAGAATCAGCTATATAAAGATTGTTGGATGAAAACTGTCTGATTCAATTTAGAGAGGAGACACACGAAAGTGTGTCTCCTTTTGTAAGAGATGGGAACATTATAGGATGCATGGGCGCGCGGATCGCGAAGGTGGAGAGAAAAGATGGCGGTAAAGATTAAACACATGACAGAGGGAAAACCCTCTGATATCATTCTGACGTTTGCCCTGTCACTGATGGCAGGAAATATCTTTCAGCAACTGTATACCGTGGTCGACACGATGGTCGTGGGAAAGGTGCTCGGTGTCGGCGCACTGGCGGCGCTCGGCGCCGCAGAGTGGATGAACTGGATGATGCTGGGGATCATCCAGGGATTCACGCAGGGCTTTGGGATCATGATGGCGAAGGCGTTCGGGGCGGGAAAGCAGGATGCGCTGAGAAAGGCGGTCGCGGGCTCCGCAGTGATCGCGGCGGTATCGGCGCTGGTCCTTGTCGCGGCAGGGCAGCTCATGGCAGCGCCGCTGCTGCGGGTTCTGCAGACGCCGCCGGACATCTGGGACGGTACGATATTGTACCTGCGTATCATGTTCATGGGCATTCCGATCGTGATGCTGTACAATCTGCTGGCGTGCATTCTGCGTGCGCTGGGGGACGGCAGGACGCCGCTCAACGCCATGATCGTCGCCTCCGTTGTAAATATCCTGCTGGACATGCTGTTTGTCATCGGTTTTGGCTGGGGGATCGCGGGCGCGGCGTCTGCGACGCTGATCGCCCA
>CAJUQU010000289.1 GCA_910588595.1 uncultured Lachnospiraceae bacterium
ATCAAAGGACAGATACCTGAATTTGTAAAAATATCTGAAAAAAATAATTAACAAATAGCATCTCTTGTGATAAAATATTTATATATATTTGTCTATAAAATTTTATATAAATGTGTAATCAGGAGGAGAACAGAATGGCAGAAAAGAAATGTGTAGCTTATGTATCTACCTATACAATGGGCGATAAGCATGGCATTAAGATCTATGATGTTGACTTGGAACATGGACGTTTTAGTGAGAAAGGATCTGTGCATATCACCAATTCCTCATATGTCACTATCTCGCACAACCGAAAGTATCTCTACGCGATCACAGATACAGGTGTTTCAAGCTATCGGATTTTACCGGATGGGAATCTGGAATTTGTGAACACTGCTTCCACAAACAGTATGAGAGGCTGCTATCTCTCGACTGATTATGAGGACAAGTTCCTGTTCTGTGCGGGCTATCATGATGGAAAGATCACAGTGCTGCACTTAGATTCCAGCACAGGGGCAGTGGATGCCATTACAGATGAGGTATTTCACAAGGGACTTGGCAGTATAGCGGAGAGAAGTTACCGTCCGCATATCAGTTGTGTCAAAATGACGAGGGATAACAAATATCTGTGCGCGGCAGACCTTGGAATCGATTATGTGAATATCTATCGGCTCGATCATGAGAGAGGGATACTGAGACAGGTGGATATCATCCGATGTGATATCGATTCTGCGCCAAGACATCTCAAGTTTTCGGAGGATGGGCAGTATTTGTATATTGTCAGCGAGATGAAAAACTGTATTGATGTGTTCAAATATTATGAGGAGGACAATGTACCTTATTTTGATCTGATACAGACAATACCGACTTCAGATAAATTCGAGGTAAAGGGGGTTGCGGCGAGTGCGCTCAATATCTCTGACGACGGCAGATATATTCTGACATCGACTGCAGGTGATAACTGTGTGTCCCTGTTTCAGATCAATCAGGGGACAGGAGAGCTTACAAGGCTGTTTTATCTGCCTGTAAGCGGTGAGTATCCCAAGGATGCAGCGCTGTTTCCGGATAATAAGCACCTTGTGAGCTTAAATCATGAGTCCAATACAATGACGTTCTTCCGGGTAGATTATGAGAATAATTATATGGTAATGAATGGCAAGGAGCTTGAGATCAATCAGGCAAACTGCATCATATTTCATGAGCTTTCATAATGAAGGAATGGCGTAGATAAACAAATAAAAAGTGGCAGAAGCCACTTTTTATTTGTCATAAAATCGTTTGATCTGATCGATTCTGGAAGTCATATTCTGCAGGAGCATATCAAGTATGGTAAGTGCGGTCATGGATTCCACAACAACGACGGCTCTTGGAACGATGATCGGGTCATGACGTCCTTTGATCTGGACAGTTACATCTTCACCGTTTTTGTTCACGGTGTTCTGTTTCTGAAATATGGACGGTGTGGGTTTAAAGTGCGCGCGCAGTACGATCTCTGAGCCGTCACTGATTCCTCCGAGGATTCCTCCTGCATGGTTTGTGGATTTGGTTATTCTGTTGTCACTCATGCGAAAACTGTCGTTGTTCGTGGAGCCGTTTGCGGCGGATACTTTTACACCATCCCCGATTTCGAATGCTTTGACAGCACCGATTGACATGATCGCCCTGGCAAGATTCGCATCAAGCTTTTCGAATACTGGTTCTCCGATTCCTGCGGGCATGTTCAGAATGCGGCAGACAACAATTCCGCCGGCTGAGTCGAGATCTTCCATACATCGCTTTAGATAGGCTTCCGCCCTGAGAGAGGTTTCTCTGTCAGGCATGCCAGTCGGATTGCTTCTTGCCTCTTGGATATCCAGCTGATCCAAGGGACATTCGGGATTCGGTATCTCGATGCTGCCAATTGCCTGTGTGTAAGCTGATACTGTAATGCCGAGTTCCGCCAGAAGTTTTGCGGCGATAGCGCCGGCAGCGACACGGCCGATCGTCTCGCGTCCCGAAGAACGCCCTCCGCCGCGGTAATCCCTGAAACCATACTTCTGATCAAAGGTATAGTCTGCATGACCGGGGCGGTAGTAGGAGGCAATATCACTGTAATCGGATGATTTCTGTGAGGTATTGCGCACGAGCATGGAGATCGGCGTGCCGGTTGTCCGTCCCTCAAAGATTCCGGATAGGATCTCCACACTGTCTGATTCTTTTCTCTGAGTTGCATAGCGTGAGGCGCCCGGTTTTCTTCTGTCAAGATATACCTGTATATCTGACTCACTCAATTCAAGTCCGGCAGGGCATCCGTCGACGACGACACCGATGCCGGGACCATGGGATTCTCCCCATGTCGTGATTTTGAACATGTTTCCAAATGTTGAACCTGCCATGATTGTTTCCTTTCCGTACAGTGTGAAAAAGAGCATTTCACCATCCTGATCTTAAACATATTTACTTAAATTTTTATTAAATATTTTTGCAAATAAAGGTTGCATTTATAGACTATAACGTATAATATTATAATTGTACATGATAGCAAAATCAAGATGTATTGTTTTTTATTTTATTTTTTGCAAAATATTGATGCAAAATATAGAACAGTATGTTATGCTATACATATATGTGGTGTTACATATTTGAAAGCAAACATTCAGAGCATCATGATTAAAACAATTGTAAAAACTTCTATTTGAGAAAAACAGATTGAGGATGAGGCATAATGAAAAGAACTTGGAAGGACAACCTTACAGCAAAAATGCGGCAGCAGATCAAAAATCATAAGCGGCTGAAACTGCCGATCACAGTATGTATGCTGTTGGTTATACTGTTTTGTAACATCATTTTTTATTTCATGTATAATACAAAGCGGTTGGCGAGTGTTTTAGTCATTTTGATCTTTTTTGTTGTCAGCAGCAGTTTTTCTTTCCCGACAGAAGCAGATATCATGGAGACTGCGTATGAATCTGAGTGGGCTGAGATCCAGGAAAGTTATGAATATGTTCCCACAACTTTTCATATTCGCGAAGAAAAAGTTCTAGACGATGACGATGTCTTAGTGGGCTATGACAACGAGGAACTCAATGTCTCTGCGAATGAGATCGATCAGTATTCTCTTGATGATATCATGGAAGCGAATGAAGTGAGCAAGGAGATCAGCGATACATATTTACCAACCACTTCAAAGTTATCGAAAGAAGACTGGAGGTTGGTTCTTGTAAACAAACAGCATCCGGTTCCGGAGGATTATACTGTCACGCTCGGTAAGATCAAAGGCTCCATGAAGTGTGATATCCGTATATTGGATGATCTCACGGACATGATGCAGGCGGCAAAGGCGGACGGGATCCATCTGGTGGTCTGCTCTCCTTACAGGGATTACAACAGGCAGACTGTTTTGTTTAACCGCAAGATTGATTATTATATGGAAGAGGGACACTCCTACATGGAAGCTTACAAACTTGCATCGATGACAGTGACAGTTCCCGGGGCGAGCGAACATCAGATCGGATTGGCTTTGGACATCGTCAGCACTACTTATTCGTGGCTGGAGATCGATTTTGGAGAGACTGAGGCAGGCAGATGGCTAAAGGAGCACTGTGACGAGTATGGTTTTATCCTCAGATATCCTGAGGGGAAAGAGTACATAACAGGTATCCAGTATGAGCCATGGCATTTTCGGTATGTAGGAAAGGAAGCAGCTGCACAGATCATGGAGCGGGATATCACGCTTGAAGAATTTGTCGAGGAGTTAGAGCAATAGCAGGGAAATATCGTCTCCGGCAGCATTTTGGCACGCCGGAGCGTTATTTTGCATGAAAGGAATATCAATGTATAAGTTATTAAAGCAGGAAGGGCGCGCCAAGCGGGCGGAGGTCACGACTGTCCACGGCACGATCCAGACGCCGGTATTTATGAATGTCGGCACTGTTGCGGCGATCAAGGGAGCTGTGTCCACAGCGGATCTGGAGGAAATCGGGACACAGGTAGAACTCTCCAACACGTATCATCTCCACGTCAGAACAGGAGATCAAGTGATCAAACAGTTGGGTGGTCTTCACAGATTTATGTCATGGAACAAGCCGATCTTGACGGATTCAGGCGGATTTCAGGTGTTTTCGCTGGCAGGGCTTCGAAAGATCAAAGAGGAGGGCGTATATTTCAACTCTCACATTGACGGCAGAAAGATTTTTATGGGACCGGAGGAGAGTATGCAGATCCAGTCAAATCTTGCATCTACGATTGCCATGGCGTTTGACGAGTGCGCACCCAGCAAAGCGGACAGGCAGTATGTTGCAGATTCTGTGGAACGCACGACACGCTGGCTGGAACGGTGCAAAAACGAGATGAAACGGCTGAATTCCATGGAGGATACGATCAATAAAAATCAGATGCTGTTTGGCATCAATCAGGGAGCTGTCTACGCGGATATCCGGATCGAACATGCAAAGAGGATCGCCGAGATGGATCTGGACGGCTACGCTGTTGGCGGACTGGCAGTCGGGGAGACGCATGAGGAGATGTACCATATTCTTGATGAGACTGTACCTTTTCTGCCGAAGGACAAGCCAACCTATCTGATGGGGGTAGGGACGCCGGCAAATATTTTGGAGGGAGTGGAGCGTGGTATCGACTTTTTTGACTGTGTATATCCGACCAGAAATGGGCGGCACGGACATCTCTATACCAACCACGGCAAGATCAATCTCTTCAATGCGAAGTATGAGCTTGACGAAAGACCGATCGAGGAAGGATGCGGCTGTCCGGCGTGCCGCAGATATTCGCGGGCTTACATCCGTCATCTGCTGAAGGCAAAGGAGATGCTCGGCTTGCGGCTCTGTGTCCTCCACAATCTCTATTTCTATAATACGATGATGACGGAGATCAGGGATGCGCTTGATGCAGGAGAATTTTCGGCTTACAAGAAACGCAAACTGGAAGGCATGACATCAGGTTTATAAATATTTTACTTGAAGAATTGGAAATTCTTGTGTATGATATATACTATGTGTTTTATATACCATCATTTTTGACTTAGGGACTCGAGAGATTTATAACGGTTCCTGATCTTAATCTAAGATTCGTTAGGAGGAATAATTGAATATGGATTTATTGTTGGCAGAAGCAAATTCAGCGGCGGTAGCAGCGGAACCAGGAGCTATGAGTATGATAACGCTTGTAGCGATGTTGGTATTTTGGTTTGGTATTATGTATTTTCTGATGATTCGTCCTCAGAGAAAAGAGCAGAAGAAGAAAGCTGCACTTATTAATTCGGT
>CAJUQU010000290.1 GCA_910588595.1 uncultured Lachnospiraceae bacterium
GTCAGTGACTGGAGTTCAGACGTGTGCTCTTCCGATCTCAATCTGCTAAAAAACCACCTGGAGCCTGGCTCTTATCCCTTCTGTAAAATCAGCCTGGCTCTGCCCGACACCCCTCTCGCAGATCGCGCTGACCACACCGTCCGCAAGGAAAAAGATTTTGCGGCAGCAGCCTGCCACAAGCGGATCGTGCGTCACCATCACGATCGCTTTGTGGCGGTCCTGGTTGATCTTTGCAAAACAGTCCATGATGTTTCGCGCGGAGGGCAGATCGAGATTTCCTGTCGGCTCGTCCGCGAAAATGATATCCGGATCGTTGGCTGTTGCCCGCGCGATCGCCACGCGCTGCTTCTCTCCGCCGGAAAGCTCATACGGATATTTCTTGAGGAGCGCTGACAATCCCAAAAGATGGGCATTTTCGTCGACCACAGCCTTCATATCCCGATATCGCATCTGATCGAGCACCATCGGCAGCATGATATTTTCCTCGACGGAGAGTTTGTCCATCAGCTGATAATCCTGGAACACAAAGCCGATCCGATTCCGGCGCAGCAAAGCCAGCTCCTCCGCCTTGAGCCTGCGCACATCGGTGTCACCGTAATAGACCTTTCCCTTGGTCGGCTGATCGAGCGTTCCCATGATCTTTAGCAGCGTCGTCTTCCCACAGCCAGAACGCCCCATGATCCCCACAAAATCTCCCGCTTCTATCTGAAGATCGATCCCCTTGAGCACCGGATATTCGCGCTCTCCAGCCACCCTCTCCACGATCGAATGATGATAGCTTTTCCTCAAACCGTGTACACTGACAAGACTCATGTGCCACTCCCTCCTTTTACGGCATTTTAACCGCTCTCCCGCAAAACTTTTTCATATATCCTCCGACCAGCACACTGCTCAACGCCAGGAACACAAGCTGGAAGGGAATATACCTGCACACATAATCCCGGATATCCCAGCCCGAGCCCGTCATCTCCGCAAACATATAAAAACCTGACAGCAGCGCGGACAGGGTGAGCGGTATCGCCAACATCAGCCCGTATTCCCTCGCTATCGCTTTTGTTATGGCACGCTCCGTCATGCCGATCTGATACAGCAGTTTATACTTATATGACAGCGACGGGATATCTCCCTGCACCTTCAAGGCAAAGAGCGCAAAACATGCCACCACGCAAAATCCCCCTGCAAACACGCTGACGATCTTCACAAAGGTCATATTCTCATTTGCCTCCGCCAGAAATACACACCGCCAGAAAACGTCCGCGTCCGTCTCCCGGAAAATCTCTTTGTACTGTTCATATTCTTTCTGCAGATTTCCCTTTTTCGCTATGATCGTATAGCCATCTCCCTCATGCCCTGCAATGACCGATTCCGGCACCACGGCAAACTCCCGCAGACAGTCCGGCTTTTCCAGCCCAAAGACCACTTCATCCCGTATTTCGATCAGTTCCAGCGCACGCTCTCCCCACTCATCTGATCCACTTTCTCCGACATAAAATATTTCCGGCTTTTCCATGTTTGTAGTCGTTTCATTTACAAAAACAGCCTCCGTCTCCTCCAGATGGACAGCGCGTCCGGTCAGCCTCCTGTAATCTCTGTCCGATATGCAGAAACACGTCTGTTTGTAACCCTGGCTGTCGATAAAACCTTCGATCGCTGTCAGTTCTGCCCTGTCACCGCCCAGCAATTCCCGAAAATCTTCGATCACCGGCTGTCTGCTGTTCTGCACCACCCCCACGAAGCCAAAAGGATTTTCCGCACTGTCCACATCCTGCTGGATCTGTGAGACCACACAGCCGCCCGTGAAGAACAACACGGCAAAATCCAGCACGAACATCATGTAGAGCAGCCTGCAATTGCTTTTGTATTTGAAATAAAACTCATTCAGGACGATCATATTTCTGCAGTAAAAATCCTGAAACGCTTTGAGTATCATAAGGATCAGACTGCCGCCGTACGACAGGACCATGTACATTCCAGCCAGACAGGCCACAATGCTGATCATTTCATACAAAACGCCGCCCCGCCTCAACAGATTGACCGCGCAGGCAAGCAGGGCAATCCCCCCGATCACAAGAAACCAGGTTCTCTCATGCCTCCGCTCCCGCTTCACCCCCCTTTGCTGCACCGCCGACAGATTCCTTTTGAAGAAATAGAGCAGGATCGCCAGATACTCAATGAGAAAGAGCAAAAAGCTCACTTTGACCACGGTCACTGCCACTCCAAGGACATCGGACGGCGCAAGCCGAAGGGGATATCCGCAAATCCCGAGAACTGCCAGGAACAGTGCGGACAAAATCCCTCCCCCGAAAAGTCCCGACGCGACAGAAAAGAGGTAGATCAGCAAAAACTCTACGGAAAAAAACTTCCATATCATCTTTCTGCTGCCGCCAAGCATCATCAGCAGACTGTAGTCCCCGTTTTTGGTCCGTATATAATACCCCGTGGAGTAAAGCGTAAAAAAGACGGATATCACACCCGCGAGCAGGAAAAAAATCGTGCAGAGCCAGTCCATGTTTCCGGCTTTTTCGCCAAGCCCATACTGGTCATTCACGATCAGGGCTGTCAGAAAAAATGTATCCAGCACGATCGACAATATCATGCTCAGCGCATAGAGCAGCATATTTTTCCTATCTATATTTTTGCAGATCATTTTTACAAGCATAACGCGCCTCCCTGCCTTCTCCTGTGCGCATTCCCAGGATCCCTTGCGCTGTCCGATCGTTTGATCCCTGTGACAATCTCCCCATGCTGTCTTCCGTAGTTTTCCGATCTCAGACTGTCATTTCATGCCGCGCAGCACATTCTCCAGCATCTCCACATACTCCCTGAATCCGGTGATGCCAGCCTCGGTGAGCTCGTATGTGCTTTTCGGCTTCCTGCCCACAAACGCTTTCGTGCAGCTGACATAACCCCATTCCTCGAGTTTTAGCAGCTGCGCGCCCAGATTGCCGGAGGTCGCCTCGGTGTATTGTTTCAGCTCCGTGAAATCCTTTTCCCCCGTGACCAGCGCGGAGATCACAGTAAGCCGCAATTTATTGCTGAACACTTCCGGCATTGAAGAAATATCCACGTCAACGTTCTCCCTTCCGTTTCAGTTCCACGCCAAGCAGTATCATTCCGACTGAGACGACAGCCGCCGTCAGGAGCACATCCAGACCGGTCTTCACGGCGTTTCCATGAAAATCCGCCACCGTGACTGCGATCCCCAACGCTGCCAGGCACATATACAAGATCCCCACCGCAGACGCCGCCCACACGATCAGCTTATCCTGTATGACGAATCCCATGATAAAGCAGCCGATCAACGGAAACAGAAATGTCAGCGTCCTCTGAAAAAAGTAGGCATCCTGCTCCCCAAAATACGTACCTGCGAAAAAGAGCCGGAATATTTCCCCGCCGATCAGCAGGATCCCCCAGATATTGATCAGGCTGACACTCAGATGATTGTTCCAATTTTTCAATCTGCGGCGATAGATATAAAGCAGGATCCCGTACCCTGCGACCGAGACATATTTCAGTCCCCGGAAAACACACCACGCAAAATACGGTACGTGATCTGCTCCATTTAAGAGCTGCAGCATATCCGCATACAACAGATACGTGACTACATTGACAATACCGATCGCAATGAAAAAATCTGCGATCCTGGAAAAATCATTCTGCGTCCTGTCGATCACCCTCTTGATCAGAGTGACCTCCTCGATCGCCTCCGCAACATTTTGAGCCATACGATCCCCTCCATTCTGAAAACAGCCTCTCGAAGTCTATTTTAAAAAAATTGTTACTGCACATCTTTCAAAAATGTGTGCTCCGAAACTGTTTGATATAGTCTATTTTATAGACTAATCTATAGTATAATCCTTTTTTGTAATTTGTCAATAGCGATTAATGGAATGACCACGGTAAACGCAAGCTTTCTGGATAAAATGATTGATAATTGTGTCTCTTGACATTCCTGTTCCTTTGTCTATTAACTCAATAACCAATTTATCTTGTCCCCTTATTTCACTTACTGTGATGATAATTTTGAATTCTGTTGCTTCCTAATCGCATGCATTATGCAATGCTTCCCGAAAAAGTTCCAACGGATCTCCAAAGTCACTTGCTATTTCCAAAAATTCTGCCGATTCATTTACTTTTGGAATTATTTTTTCCCATTCCGCCATCTTTTTCCTCCGTTTCTCACACAGCTTCTGTATTTCTGCTCACCTAATTATATCAAAATTATTTTATGTACCATAATTGTCCTTCTTCAATCCTTCAACCTTTCCCCAATATCAGATGCACTATATAATACTCTCATTACAATAACGCTCTCTTTCTCAATTACATAGAAAACCGAATAATTATCTACCACCAACTGCCTTAACCTCATTGCCCGTTCTTGCTCCGATTCCATAAGTCTTACTTTTTCTGGAAACATTTTTAGCTCCTCGATAGCTTTCGCAATTCGGTTATATTGTCCTATTGCACTTTCTGGTGCCTGGAGCTGTATCGCAACATAGTTATAGATTTCCTCCATATCCCCTAAATAGACTCTCGGAGTCTCTTTGTGCCTGATATTGTGAGAAGATTTTTTGTCAGATGTGCACAAATTTATGAGGCGTACGTGACACGTACGTTGATTAAATTTGTGTGCATATGACGGTAAATCTGCCACAATAGCAGATGCAATGGAGATTCCGAGAGGCTATCTAATGCCTTATCTGTGATCTGCATCTTATATTGCTTCATGCCTAATGACTCTCCCTAACTTTCGCAAAGACAGAAACAGCATCCTGCACCCTGCCAGCATGTATATCATCATATCCCTCTTGCAATTTCTTATGAATTTCCTCTGTTGTCATTAAATCTGCATTAAGGCTAGAAGGAGCTTTCGGCAATGTTACTGCAAAAGGGATCCCTCCTGTTAATGAAATTTGATTGAGATACATGTCTATTGCTGTAGACATCGGGATTCCTAATCGTGTAAGCACATCTTCAGCCCGTTGTTTTACTGTTGGATTTACTCCTAAGTTTAAGGTTGCTGTTTTTTCCATATCAAATCATCTCCTTTGGTTAAATTGTAACGCGTTTGTCGTTACTCATCAATGTAAATATTAAAACCAATCCACATTTGCTGGCAACATATATTTTACCCAAATCATAATAATGATGTTGGGGTCAAAAGCCCCCTATAGTACCTTGAAAATTTTACACAAAAATACT